>JAHEMV010000691.1 GCA_024643455.1 Cytophagales bacterium | reverse complement strand
GCGCGTACGGTGGCTGCTCAGCCATATCTCCCAATTCGAATGCTTTGAGCAGATCGTTCTGATACAAAGTGGTGAAGTCATCCTTATCACTAAAACTGTTACCACGATTCTGGATGACCCAGTTGATGCGGTTGTCCTTTGGACCGCTGTAAAGGATGGTATCAATTTGCTGAATGGCCAGCAGGGAATCGATGTTTTGCGCGTGCAAAATGAAAGGAACCAGACTGATTAAAAAAGTGACAGCTAACGGGCGGGAAAAGATGATTATAGATTTCATACCCGAATTTAATCTTTAATCTCCAATTGCCTTCAACCATAAAAAAATTTAGCAAACCAAAATGGCTCCCGACAAACTACCATAAGTAAGAGTATAACAAGGTTCCACAAGGCTGCAAGTTTAACTTACAGATATGCCGGGATATAAGCATCGTATACTGAGTTTAGTAGAGGAAACATTTAGCCAACACCTGATACCTATCAAACGAGTGTGATAAATCGCTGCAGTTGAATGCCTGACCCGGGAATCATTTCCTCCAAAAAGAATGAATCAGAATTGATGATGCAATTGTATAGCTATGTTCAGTCGAAAAAGGGTGCAAACATGCGCCAACTCTCTAATTACGAATACCCTACTGCCTCCGAATACCCGAAAATGTTCCGGAAAAATTTGTAGGACCGGTACCACCGAGACCATTATTTCCTCCACTCAACGCACCAGATATTCTCCCTTTGATAAGACCGCCGACAGGTCCAAACTCATCCAATCTTACATTCAAATACCAAAGAGCTACGGTCTGACCATTGGACAGGGTAATAGATGCTTCAGAGAACACTAACGAAGTTTGTCCCGGTTGAAAACCATGAAAGTCAAAGTTCATAAACATCCCATTCGGATTTCCATCATTCGCTAATACAGAAGTTGTCATGTCACCATAATTTATGGTAAGGTTCGGGTCATGGAAAACAAATTGACCGGGAAATCCTTCAGCTTCAAATTCAAGCACGGCTACTTGTTGTTCGCAAGCCTGCAGCGTACCGGCTTGCATGATTTCAGAAAATGAAAACTCTTTAGGTGGACTGACTTTATGGGTAGTTTGGTCAAGCACCGTGACGATTGTTTTGGTTTCGGAACAATTAAAAACCTTCTTTTCAAAGCTTCCATCCGCGGGGTTAAGTAATGCGACGTAGGGATGAGAACTAATGTTAATAAACGCAATTCCATTTTTGATGGGATCACCATAACAATCTACTCCTATACCTGTAATCGTTGAAAGTACAGGACCTCCGGTCGGATGGGGTACTGTTTCCGTCCCGAAGTTTGAAACACTCCCGTCAAATGGGCCTATTTCCCTCGAATAATACACATTGTCACAGTCATCCAAAATTGACAATTGAATTCGTTCGTCAATCGGTAAAACTTGATATATAGTACCTGCACTATTCGTATAGGAACAAGATTTCGCCCCTGAACTCATGATGGTTAAACACACCATTAAACCGGTAAGTGGTTGCCCACTTTCATCAACAAATGTTGACCGCCATTCTATGCTTTGATTCCAGTCATCACAATTCCATGTCGTGAAATGTTTGACTTCTGCTTCATAAAAAATCCCATTGAACACCCCAATTCCCTCTCCTTTCCATTCGCCTGTTTCCTCATCAAAATACCACATTGGAATTTCAGCTGGTGCACTACTACGTAATGATTCAGGAACGTACATTTTAAGTTTAGCGCGGTGACCATTCTTTAAGTTGAGTTTCTCGCCGGAGGTGGTGTGCAGTTCAATCGTCATCATGCCATAACTGGATAGCACACCTTGCTGCCCACTTAAACTCTGCCCCTCAAGATTTCCGGGCATTTTTGTAAACAATTCCGGGTCGTCTGCCAGAATAGTATATCCGCTGATTTGCACTTCACCGGTATAGGGTGTTCCATCTTCCATTATAACCGCATCTTTTGGAAAGGTTACGGAAGAAAACCCATCTACATCAATTTCTCCTCCTGAGGCTGCTGCAAACGATCCAATATCGTTTCTGGCAAGCAATACGATTTGGGCATATTGCAATTGATCATTAATAATATACAATCTTCGGGATCCATTAAAAAAGCCGGCTTTTTGAACGGTCAGATAAGCACTCACCGGCATCACCTGGTTTTGTATCAGGCAGGTGCCAAATGCATCTGTCGTGTAAACCTCATCGCCCATAGTCACCACTGCATCTGAAACTGCTTGTCCATCCACATCGTTCACAAAGAGAAAAACAGATGAATTAACGGTTGGAACAGGATAATCGACCGGAAGGATTTCTGAATTGACACATCGTAGTCCTAAAACTAATAGTAGTGCCAGAAATGGTAGTTTGGAATTCATGCGTAGTGGTTTTACGTGCGTAAAAAATCGTGG
>JAHEMV010000690.1 GCA_024643455.1 Cytophagales bacterium | reverse complement strand
GAGCAAGATATTAAACGCACACAATCATTTTGATTTTCACATTGTAATGACCTTAATCAATCGATGATGATTTCAAATTTGGATTTCAGAGATGGTAATTCTATCTTTTCAAAAACATAAATCCGTTTATCATGAAAAGGTTTAGGAGTATTTTGGCGTTTTCACTTCTTTTATTTCCAATAGCAATCTCTTCACTTATGGCACAGGATAATTTAAAAGTAAAAGGTATCCTATACAGTAGTCATTTACCTGTAGAAATAAATATTAAGGAAGGGTATATTTCCTCCATCAGACCAATCAAAAATGAAAGTGAAAAGGAGAATTTACCCATCATCAGTCCAGGTTTTATTGATGTCCAGGTCAATGGATATGCTGGTGTGAGTTTTACAGACGATGGATTGACGGTTGAGGGGATCAGAAGTGCAATGGAAGGGTTGTGGAAGGAGGGGGTGACGACTTTTTTACCAACGATAATTACAGCTTCAGAAGAAACTGCTATTGAAAATCTTCAAACCTTAAGCGGGTCTTTGAAGGATTTAAATATTGCAAAATCCATCCCGGGATTCTTTTTGGAGGGGCCGTATATTTCGCCCATTGATGGTTTTCGCGGAGCCCATAATGCTGAATTTGTCCGGCCTCCGGATTGGAATGAGTTCAGTAAATTTATTGAAGCGTCTGATCAACATTTAATCAAAGTGACTATTGCTCCTGAATTGAGCGGATCTATGGATTTTATTGATCAATGCGTGGCCAATAACATCATGGTAGCGATCGGTCATCACAATGCAAATGCTGCTCAAATCCATGAAGCTGCTGCGCATGGAGCGCGCATTTCTACTCACCTGGGAAACGGATGCGCCAATACAATTCATCGGCATGACAATCCGCTGTGGCCGCAAATGGCAGATGACCGGCTCACGCCAACCATCATTGCTGATGGATTCCACTTGACCCCGGATGAGTTGACTGTATTTTATAAAGTAAAAGGTGTCGATAACCTCATGTTAATTTCTGATATAACCGAATTGGCTGGAATGCCTCCGGGCGAATACGATTGGAATGGAAAAAAGGTACTTTTAACACCGGAAGGAAAATTGAGACTTCCTGAGCTTGATGTTCTGGCTGGTGCTTCTTTTTCGATTCGAAAGGGGATTGGGAATATGATGAAATTTACAGGATGTTCTCTGGAGCAGGCTATTCAAATGGCATCGACAAACCAGGCAAAAATGTTTGGATGGAATGACCGAGGCAGCATTGAGGTTGGGAAAAGAGCGGATTTGGTCCTATTTAACGTGAAGAATAGTGAGGTAATGGTAGAAAAAACGATTATTGCTGGAGAAGTGGTTTATAATAAATAGCAGATAATTCGGGTTGGATTCAGCTTGAATCCGTTTCCAATCCTACGAAAATTGTATTCATAATTTATTGCTTTCTGGTCTCTGCAGCATCCACAACGCAAATAGTTACAAGATTGACTACTTCTTCTGCCGTAGCACCATATTGAACCAAATGAGCAGGCAGGCGTGTACCCATGAGCATTGGACCAATTGGAATGGCTTCTGCCATGTATTGAAGTGAATGAAGTGTCAAACTTCCAGACTGTAAATCTGGAAAAATCAAAACATTAGCATCGGTTTTCAAAGTAGAAAAAGGAAAATAGTTTTTCCGTAAGTTGGAATCTCTGGCAGCTGATAACTGCATTTCTCCGTCAATTTCAAGATCCGGATAGCGCTCCTTCACCATTTCTGTTGCGCGTCGTACTTTTATGGTATTTGGATGATCGACACTTCCAAAACTGGAGAAAGACAGCATGGCAACGTGTGGCTCGAAACCAAGCGATCGACATTTCATAGAGGCCTGGATGGCTATTTCGGCAAGATCCTCAGCATCGGGATCAATATTGACGGTACAATCTGCTAAGGATACCACATCCTTTGGTAATAAAATAAGAAAATAACTTGAAATGTGCCGGATGTCATCAGCTGGGCCTATTACCTCCAAAATTGTTCGTAAACTCCGGACATAGTTTGTAGAATAGCCTGCGATCATCATATCTGCATGGCCCATGTGCACCATCATCGATGCGAAATAATCGCGCTGGCTTACCCTTTGCAATGCAGTGGCACGCATGACACCACGTCTTTTTCGCAAAGAAAAGTATTCATTTACATAACTTTCATAGTGCTGATTATGAATTGGATCAATAATGGTGACACCTCCCAGGTCAATCCCGATGCGATTGATCTCACTTCTAATTTCATCTTCGTCACCTAAAAGGATTGGATTGGCGATACCTTCTTCAATTAAAATACTTGAGGCTCTAAGGATGGTTTCGTTACTGCCTTCAGAGAAAACTACATTCAAAGGATTTTGACGGGCTCTCATAATCAGTGAACGAAGCGTTTCTCG
>JAHEMV010000198.1 GCA_024643455.1 Cytophagales bacterium | reverse complement strand
GGAATTTTCCATGGCTGTCGGTACTGACTACTTTTTAGAGATTGCCAAATTAAGAGCACTGCGGATTCTATTTTATAAAATAGCTGAATCCTACGGTTGGGTTGATTACGATCCGGGAAGCCTACAAATACATAGTATTTCATCGAAATGGACAAAAACGGTATATGATCCTTATGTGAACATGCTTCGAAATACTACAGAAGCTATGTCGGCTGTCATTGGTGGTTGCAATTCTCTGACTGTTGCTCCTTATGACGAAAATTTTGCACAACCAACAACACAGTCCAAAAGAATTTCGAGAAATGTTTCAAACATGCTCAAGGAGGAGTCGTATTTCGATAAAATAGTGGACCCTTCAGCTGGCTCTTATTATATCGAAAATATAACCGATGAGTTGGTAAAAAATTCCTGGGAACTTTTTACGATAATAGAAAAAGAAGGCGGCTTTATTAATAGTTTCACTTCGGGAAAAATTCAATCAAGGATCAGAGAAACTCGGGAAAAACGACTTAATCTCGCTTCACAGAGAAAAGAGATCTTCGTGGGGATGAATCAATATCCAAACACCAAAGAACAACTAGATCCAAATAAAATAATGCATGGGAAATCCATGCATTCACAAATCGAAGTTCTCTTTCCTGAAAATGGTGCTATAGAATTTGAAACGCTACGATTAGCAACAGATAGTTTTACCAAAAAATCAGGAAAGAGGCCAAAGGTATTTTTAGCTTTAGTTGGAAATAATCCTGCAATGCGCACCGCAAGAGCACAATTTAGTGGTGGATTTATGGGATGTGGTGGATTTGAAATTATTGATGGAATCGTATCCAATTCAAATAAGGAAGCAATAAACCAGGCCCTTAATCAAAATGCTGAAATAACCGTGATCTGTGGATCTGATGATGACTATGAAACTTTAGGAATTGAATTTTCTCGAAAATTCAAGGAGGTTAAAAAAGATGGTATTCTGGTAATTGCAGGCTATCCAACAAATATATTGGAGCAATTAAAAGAAGCTGGCGTAGATGAGTTTATCCATATTAAAGCAGATCTCATCCAGACCTTACAAAGTTTTCAACAAAAATTAAACATCATTTAATCCAAAAAATAGATGAGGCCAGATTTTTCAAAAATTACCTACAACGATATTAAAGACAGTAATCCTGTCCTGAAACATAAATCCGAAAAGCAACCTTCATGGATCTCAGCAGAGAAAATAAATGTAAAACCCATTGTTACAGCCGAAGACCTCAATGATGTTGATCATTTGGAATATGCATCTGGTATCCCACCGTTTTTACGTGGACCTTATTCAACAATGTATGTCAATAAACCATGGACGGTAAGGCAATATGCAGGCTTTTCTACCGCAGAAGAGTCCAATGCTTTTTATAGAAGAAACCTCGCAGCTGGACAAAAAGGCCTTTCTATTGCTTTTGACCTTGCTACACATCGCGGCTA
The DNA here is from genome assembly GCA_024643455.1 of Cytophagales bacterium. Classification (GTDB taxonomy): domain Bacteria; phylum Bacteroidota; class Bacteroidia; order Cytophagales; family Cyclobacteriaceae; genus JAAUQL01. Next base: position 7,364 of record JAHEMV010000198.1, on the reverse strand, counting down.
TGATTCTGACCATCCCAGAGTTGTTGGTGATGTAGGTAAAGCCGGAGTAGCAATCGATTCGATCGCAGATATGAAGATCCTTTTTGATCAGATACCGTTGGATAAAATGTCTGTTTCCATGACTATGAATGGAGCTGTGCTACCGATTATGGCTTTTTATATCGTTGCTGCTGAAGAACAAGGTGTAAAACCTGAATTTTTGAGTGGAACTATTCAGAATGATATTTTGAAGGAATTTATGGTCCGGAATACTTATATATACCCACCACTTCCTTCGATGAAAATTATTGCGGACATATTTGAATATACTTCGAAATTCATGCCCAAGTTCAATTCGATCAGCATTAGTGGATATCATATGCAGGAGGCTGGAGCAACAGCAGATATCGAATTGGCCTACACCTTAGCTGATGGTTTAGAATACCTCAGAACTGGTATAAAGGCTGGTATTGATATTGACAAATTTGCTCCGCGTCTATCATTTTTCTGGGCCATTGGAATGAACCATTTTATGGAGATTGCCAAGTTAAGGGCAGGACGATTACTTTGGGCGAAAATCGTAAAACAATTTAACCCAAAAAATCCAAAGTCAATGTCATTGCGAACACATAGTCAAACTTCTGGCTGGTCACTGACAGAACAAGATCCTTTTAACAATGTGACGAGAACTGCTATCGAAGCTATGGCGGCTGCACTCGGCCATACGCAATCTTTGCATACAAATGCACTTGACGAAGCTATAGCTTTACCAACTGATTTCTCGGCACGTATTGCAAGAAATACCCAATTGTATATTCAAGATGAAACCAATATTTGCCGATCTGTAGATCCATGGGCTGGTTCCTATTATGTGGAAAAACTTACGCACGAACTTGCGCATAAAGCGTGGGAACTGATCACCGAAGTAGAAGAACTTGGAGGAATGGCAAAAGCCATTGAGACTGGTTTGCCAAAAATGAGAATTGAGGAAGCCGCTGCTCGTAAACAAGCCCGAATTGACTCAGGAAGAGATGTGATTATTGGTGTAAATAAATATAGAACGGAAGAAAAGACGGATATTGAATTACTCGAAGTTGATAATACTTCTGTTAGAATAGCACAACTCGAACGTCTGGATAAGCTGAAGGCTGACCGAAACAACAGTGAAGTAATTGCCGCGTTGAATGCAATCACCACCTGTGCTGGTGGAGGTGATGGAAATTTATTGGATCTGGCAGTTGATGCAGCCAGAAAACGTGCGACACTTGGAGAAATTTCTGATGCGATGGAAAAAGTCTTTGGCAGACATACTGCGACAATCAAATCGATTTCAGGGATATATTCTGCTGAAGCATCAGCAGATGAAAGTTTCGAAGAGGCCAAACGACTGGCAGACAAATTCGCAGAAATAGAAGGCAGAAGACCTCGAATCATGGTCGCAAAAATGGGGCAGGATGGTCACGATCGGGGAGCAAAAGTGATCTCAACAAGTTTTGCTGACCTGGGTTTTGACGTTGATATCGGACCATTATTCCAAACACCTGAAGAAGTTGCACAGCAAGCTACAGAAAATGATGTGCACGTGGTTGGTGCATCAAGCCTTGCCGCAGGACATAAAACACTCGTGCCGCAATTGATCCAGGAACTTAAAAAACTTGGTCGGGCAGATATCATGGTTGTTGCAGGAGGCGTGATCCCTCCCAAAGATTATGACTATCTTTTCAAAGCAGGTGTTGCCGGTGTTTTTGGCCCAGGTACAGTGATTTCGAAATGTGCAAAAGAGATATTGGAAAAACTCCTTATTCAGGAATAATATCGGCAGCAAAATATATTTAGCCCCTGCATTTTTTCTCCGGGGCTTTTTTTTGTTTTTATAAAAATCTGATGGATTTTTTACATTATTTTAGTAAAAAAAATACCGGTTATGAAACATATCACACGGTTTTTTGGTGCCGCCATCATTGCTCTTACGATTTTCAGTTGCACACCGAAAAAACCTGAGGCTAAAGACGAATCAGCAAATCAAACGCAATCAAAAATTTCAAACTATAAATTGGAAGAAGTTTGGGCAACTTCTCCTTCTCTGAAAACTCCTGAATCTGTAATTTACGATGATGTCCGAAACGTGCTATACGTCTCAAATGTCAATGAAAATCCATGGGAAAAAGATGGAAATGGATTTATTTCTAAAGTTTCCACTACTGGAGAAATTCTTGATTTAGAATGGGTAACTGGAATGAATGGCCCAAAAGGCATGGCAATTGTCGGCAATACTCTGTATGTAAATGATATAGATGAACTCATTTCTATTGATATCGAAAAAGGTGAAATCATCACCAAACTTAAGATTGAAGGCGCTTCAGGGTTGAATGACATCACCAATGGTGAAAATAGCAAAATTTATACCTCTGACTCAAACGAAGGTAAAATTTATCAATATGAAAATGGAACTGCTACAGTTTTTAATTCAGATGCTCCGGGTCGACCCAATGGATTATTATTGGATAATGGCAACCTTTTAGTGGCTTTTTCAGAAGCATCGGAGTTTGTGAGTTTTGATATCCAAACCATGGAAAAAAAAGTAATTGCTACTGAAATCGGTGCCGGAGACGGTATCGCCTCAACCAATGAACCCGGGACATTTCTCATCACGGACTGGAACGGTGAACTTTTCGTCATCAATCAAAATGGAGAAAAACAATCTTTATTAAACACCAAAGATCGAAGCAAAAATACAGCTGATATCTGGTTTATTAAGGATCAAAATTTAGTGCTTGTCCCAACTTTTTTTGATAACCGTGTTGTTGCTTATCGACTGACAAACTAGCTATTCATTTCATTAACAGATATTTTCAGGATTAACAACAGCTATTTTTCCTTAGTAGGAAGAGGTTTGTTTCAAAAGTGACACCTTAAAAATGAAATTGAAATAATCGATATCAGATATATGACCTGGAAGTTGTCTGTTAAAATTATTACTTAGCAAACAAGTTACTTTTCATGACTGGTACGTCTCAATATCAGTTTTTATAAAAAAATGAATTTAGCAATATCCTTATTGATTTTTAACTTACTAAATAGTTCAGGACTTGGAAATTCATTCGAGCTGAAATCATATCAGGAAGTAGAAAATCGTTTTTACTTATCAACATCAGGTCTTCCGGAAATAATCGGATATAATAAGCTAACCCATACCTTAATATTCCAATCCATTAAGCCAATTTCTAATAAAATTGAGGGCTTAATAAAAAACATAACCCCAATCATTCAAGCAAAAGCATATTCTACTTTGCTTGAAACCTATAATATCACAAATATCAATCAGGTTGTTCTTTTTGTTCATTCCCCATAGTAACCTATGCATTGCATAAAAACTATAAGTACGTTCCAGAATTATATTCTGAAATGGGAAACATATTATCAATAATTTAATAATTAAATCCATGGACAAAATTCGAAATAATAAAGTTATGCAAGATCCTTTTCAAGAGACAAATATTGTTGCAGTAATTGTAATTGCCGGTATGTTTCTGGTTGGGTTTGCATTTCTATACTATGTATTTGTTGCCTAATCGCTGTGATAATAATCGCATTAGGTATTAACGCACGTTCTAAGTCAAGTATATTAATTCAAATTAAAAGGCTGTTTCTTCATTGAAACAGCCTTTTAATTTTGATAACAGAACAAAAAAATATATCTCTGTAATTACATAAAAACGTAAAAGTAAAATCCATTATGATCTCTGGCGAATTTATTTTTTTTGGTTTATTTATAGTATTTGTAATTGGTGTGTTGCTGCTTGACTTACTTATTATAGGAAGAAAAAGTCGGGAAGTCTCTGTTAAGGAGGCCGCAATATGGAGTGGAATCTGGATATTTCTGGCGCTAGGATTTGCTTTGTTTTTAAGATTTTATGCTGAAATCGTTCATGATATCAACAATTTTGAAGATCTTAAAATTATAACCAAACACTATGCCCCATTCTTACAACTTGACAATACAAGTTTTGAACATAGCCTTGACCTATACCGAAAAAACAGTTCTATTAACTTCCTGTCAGGTTATCTGATCGAAAAATCTCTTTCCGTTGACAATCTTTTTGTAATAATGGCGATACTCACAGCTTTTTCAGTTAAAAAAGCAGACTACAAACGTGTACTATTTTGGGGTATTTTAGGTGCTATTGTACTTCGTTGTATCTTCATTTTTGCTGGCGCAGCGCTGATCTACAAGTTTGAATGGATATTATATATTTTCGGTATTTACTTAATCTATGTTGGGATTAAAATGTTTATCGATCGAAACACCGAGGAGAAAATTGAACCTCAAAATCACCCTATTGTTAAGTTTTTTTCTAAGCGATTTAGGGTGTTTCCAAAATACGTAAGCGATCGATTCTTTATTAAAAAAAGTGGCATTTTTTATATTACTCCTCTATTTATTGTATTGATTATAATTGAGATAACGGACTTAATATTTGCCCTGGATTCCATTCCTGCAATATTTGCTGTTACGCGCGATCCGTATATCGTTTTCTTTTCGAATATATTTGCAATCCTGGGATTACGCTCTTTGTTTTTCCTTTTAATCAAAGTAATTGAGAAATTTTACCTTTTAAAGATTGGTGTAGCAATTCTTCTTGTCTATGTAGGAGGGAAATTAATGTTGCACGAATGGCTGGTACAAATCGGATTTAAACCTGTTTTTTCTTTGTACATTATTTTATTCGTACTAAGCGGAAGCATCCTTTTCTCCATGCTTTTCCCAAAGAAAGCAGTTGCCTCTTAAGATGAATACAATCGCTGTTTAATCTTCGCTTTTAACGCTTACTTGATCCAGTTTTTGTTTAAATTGGCTTAAATGAAGCACTAACTATTTTTGTAATAATCATGATACAACAGATACATTTTACTAATTGTTGTTACGATATCTTTTGTCTCCAACAACAACTTCATTTGTAGTGTTCCTATACGATTACCAACTTGTCCCCTCTGAATTTCTTCTATTACTCCATCAACAGTTTTGTTGATAAGATTCATTAGACGTAGTTGTTGACCTGTTATTGAATTTTCGTCCTTGAACGATGAATTTGCTATTTGCTCGCAAACACTCAATATATACATATTTAGTTCCTTATCGATTTGCTCCGAAATACCCATGAATTCTTTTGAAGGCTTTGTATGAAAATTACTGATATGATCGACACAACTTTCAGTAATAAGTTGTACACTCTGGTACAAATCCTGCATATTATCAAACATCAAAATATAAAGCCTACTTGCTGCAAGATCGCCTTTTGGCATTTTTCGTACATATTTGATGATTTTGCTTTGTATTTTACTATTCTGCTGACGAAGCTTCTGAATTTTTTTCAGCGCATTTTCAATAGTATTTTTCTTTTCTTTTGCAAGTGCTTCAATGCTTGAAGAATAACCTTTTGCTGCTGACTTAAGGTTTTTAATGGTTACCTCTTTATTTTCATCAATTGCCTGAGATAGACTTATTAGTTCACTTGAGAAAATCTGATTGGCATCTTTATCCTCTTTTTGTTTTCGTGCAAAAACAATATGGCTGCGAACAAGTAAAAATATAGCCAATCCAACAAGGGCAAATATGCCAGGGATACCGGACATATATAGAATATAAACTACTACCATACTGGAAATAAATGCAACCACTGCGGTCATTAACCAGCCAGCTATTACATTCATTACTCCTGCAACACGATAAACTGCACTTTCGCGTCCCCAGGCTCTATCTGCAAATGAACTCCCCATAGCCACCATGAAGGTGACAAATGTGGTCGAAAGAGGTAATTTTTGTGACGTGCCATAAGCAATCAATACGCTGGAAACCAGCAGATTTACAGAAGCGCGAATAAGATCAAATGACGCACTGTCTTTATCATTTTTTCCATTTGCAACAAACCTGTTTGAAACAGATTTAGACCATCTTATTGGTAGTATCCATTCAAAAATTTTCCCTATATAAATTGCCCCACCTACCAGCAGGCGGGATAACCACGTGGACTTAAATCTTTCCTCTCCTTCCTCCTGTCGACCCAATGACACTTCTGTTTCGGTAACTTTTCTGCTTTTTGCATTAGTCCATAGAGTGACAATCATTATAATGCCTGCTGCAAGTAAAATCCATGATGGGGTAGAAAATTTATCCATAAGGACTTTCATATTAAATTCATCTGCTGAAACACCAGAATTTGTCCAGGATTTAAAAGCAACATAGCCTCCAACTGCAACGCCTAAAAAGTTGACCATGTCATTTCCAGCAAAAGCCATAGCCAATGCAAAAGTACCAAGTAACACAACAATGCGTAACGGATTTACTTTTGTCCACCACATCAATAACTGAATTGCAATACTCCAAAATACAAATGATATAAAATTGATTTTCCAGGTATTAGCCATAACCCATTTTACTTGATCGTCCGTAATAAATGAGCTGCCTTTGGCGCCCTTGATCAATAAAAAATACACAATAATGGTGATGGCTAGCCCGGAGAAAACAGCTCCGTATTTTTTTAGGGATTGTTCCAGTGAAAAAGTAAACGTAATTCTGGCGAAATGCTGAATAATTGTACCAAAAATAAAAGCAAGAAAGATCGATAAAAAAATACCTGTTATGATCGTGATGGCACTGGAAAAGTTTAGAATTTCGTTAAAAGGGATAGCAGTCCAATCTATACCATTTTGTAAGGATGTCATGATCCCAGCAGCAAAAGCAGCCCCCAATAGTTCAAATACCAACGATACAGTAGTAGATGTGGGTAGCCCAAGACTATTGTAAATGTCTAATAATATTATATTAGTGAGCATTACGGAAAGAAAAATGTAAAGCACCTCCCTGAACGTGAAAAATCCCGGATTGAAAAGTCCGTTCCTGGCAACTTCCATCATGCCACTGGAAAAGGTTGAACCTAATAAGACACCCAAACTGGCAACGATCAAAATAACACGCATCGATGCCACTTTTGAGCCAATTGCGGAGTTTAAAAAGTTAACTGCATCGTTGCTGACTCCTACCACCAGGCTAATAGCAGCAATGGCAAAAAGAAGCAAAATAAGAATAGTAAAAATTCCCATAGGTTTAATTAATAATGTTTCAATACAAAGAATATAAAAAAGTAATCATATTTCAACTTTTTTCAATCTGCAACCAGCATCGCTGCTCCAAATACTCCTGCGCTGTCGCCGAGTTCTGGTTTTAAAAAAACAGTATCCAGTCGGTCATTAAAAACAAACTTGCTCGCTGATGCCACGCCATCTGTATAGAGATAATCGATATTTCCCACTCCTCCGCCGATCACAACGACATCGGGATCGACAATATCGATGACAACGGAAATCGCTTTTCCAAAGAAGTGTGT
>JAHEMV010000197.1 GCA_024643455.1 Cytophagales bacterium | reverse complement strand
AATCGAATCAGCATATATTCCACATGGTATTTCGCAATGAGCTGAAGCTTTTTGACTTTGGAAACTAAAGAACAATACAAGCAGGGAAATCCCTGTAATGGTTTTTTTAAAATTCATTTTCATCTGGTTATTTATTAAAGTTTGAAATATATTTTTGATACTATCTTAATCAAATTTGAATAACGCATTTTATGATGGCAATTCAATATTGGATAAAATGCAACTATAAAAATAACTAAAACCCCTTCAATTTTATGGATAAGCAAAAAATTATTGGGGAAACAACATTTTTTTGTTTCATTGAAACTTATTTGGCATATAATTAACTAATTTTTAGGGCCTAAGTATTAAATCCATTGGTAAAAAGAATTCGATACTTCATTTTTTTGAGAGATGTGTTCATCATTGCTGTTGGAGCCTTTGGGGGACCAACGGCACATTTGGCCATGCTCATCAAGAAAATGGTGAAAGAAAGGGCTTACCTTACCGAAGAGGAACTCATGGAATTGAATGCCTTATGTCAGATACTCCCAGGGCCGACTTCCACTCAGACCATAACAGCTATAGGATTCAAAATTGGAGGTCCCATCCTTGCCTACCTTACACTAATGGTATGGTTGATTCCTGCGTTTTGCATCATGACTACCGTCGGTGTATTGATGTCTCATTTCGATGAAAAGGATAAATCTGTGGAGTTTACTAAATTTATTCAACCTATGGCCGTTGGATTTGTAGCGTATGCTGCCTATGTAATTAGTACCAAAATTGTCAAATCCTACGAAGCTGGAGCGATAATGATGATTTCAGCGGTATTGTCATTTATGTTAAAATCACCTTACGTATTTCCAATACTCCTTCTTGGCAGTGGCGCACTTACCGCTGTAAAATTTAATGAACAGCCAGTTGAGCCACATAAAAAAATGAAAGTGGAGTGGTCAAATTTCATTTTGTGGGCCGTGGTTTTTCTGGTAATAGCAGCCTTAGGTCACTTTACAAAATTATTGCCCATTCGCATACTTGAAAATTTTTATCGTAACGGAAGTTTGATTTTTGGAGGAGGTCAGGTGTTGATTCCTCTCCTTTATACAGAATTTGTGGAGTTTAAACACTACCTGACTTCAGAAGAATTCTTGACAGGATATGCGGCTGTGCAGGCTGTTCCTGGGCCAGTTTTTTCATTCGCTTCTTATATTGGAGCCCTTTCCATGCGCGAATACGGAGTTATGGGGGAAATTCTCGGAAGTGTTCTCGCTACGATTGGGGTATTTCTTCCAGGGACATTTTTTATATTTTTTGTAATCAAATTTTGGGAGCAGCTCAAAAAATTCAGAATTGTACGGGCTTCAATAGAAGGGATCAATGCGGCAAGTTCCGGGATGGTGATTGCAGCAGCATTTTTACTCTTTCAACCTTTGGAACCGGATTTTATAAACATGGCCATGATTATTGGCACCTTTTTAATACTCATGTTCACAAAAATACCACCTCCATTTATTATCCTCACAGGACTGATCGCTGGATTTGTACTAATCTATTTCTAAATATACTTCTTTTTTATTTACGATTAATGTTGCCTCCAATCCAACTGGCAAAGCAAAATTCGTACTCGTATGACCAATAGGAAAGTCGAAAGCAACTGGATAATGAAATTTACTGACATGCGATTGAATTATTTCAAATGCATCAAAACCAAAAGCATCTTCATTGTCTTTCATATCAGAAAATTGACCAACAATCAATCCCTTCAAATTATTTAAAAAACCAGCTCTTTTCAGCTGGACCATCATCCTGTCGATATGATACAGATTTTCACCTACATCTTCGATAAAAAGCAGATTTCCTTTTGTTTCAATTTCAGAAGCCGTACTGATTGTATGGCAGATAATCGATAAATTTCCTCCAACCAGCTTTCCAAAGCCTGATCCATTTTTATTTAAAAGATGTGGATGAGCATTCAGAGTATCCTTCTTTCCAAACAACAAGGATTTATACTGGTTGATCGAGGTATTATCCAGGGCATGAAAAAAGGATGGCATCGGCGCATGCATACTAGCTATTCCTAGTCGATATAAATGAAGATGAAAGGCAGTGATATCACTAAATCCGCAAATCCATTTCGGTTTTTGAAGCAATGGTTTGTAATCAATTCGATCAATAATCCTCGTAGATCCATACCCTCCGCGAACCATGAATATGGCCTTTATTTCAGGATCATTAATCATTATTTGAAGATCATCTGTCCGCTGCTCATCAGTGCCAGCAAACTGAAAATATTTTTCAAAAACATAATGCCCAATGACCACTTCAAGACCCCATTGCCTAAGAATATCTATTCCATTTTCGGTATTGGTTTTATCCACGACTTTTGCCGTAGCTACTACACCAACTTTATCGCCAGGATTTAAATATTGTGGAATGATCATAAGGGTAAAAATAAAAAAACCTCTGCGTATCAGGCAGAGGTTAGTACAATATATCTGTTAAAATTATTTCTGTTCTTCTGCAGGGGCAGGAGGAGGGGTTATACCCAATTCTTTAAGTACCAGATCAGAAACATTATCTTCATCACGAGCATAAAGAATGATATTCAATCCTGCATCTGGCTGGCCAGAGTTTAAGATATGTGTATACCCATTTGCTTTGGCAACCGCATCGATCGCTACCTGGATTTTGTCAAAAACAGGTTGTAACAATTCAGCTTGTTTTCGTTGCAGAGAAGCTTGTGCATCCTGTTGGAATTTTTGAATAGATTGCTGTTGAGTTCGTAAATCCTGTTCTTTATCAGCTCGCACTTCAGGAATCATGTTTTCCATATTCCTTTGATACTCATCTACTTTTGCTTGAAAGTCTTTCGATTTTGCTTCAAGCTGTTTTGACAATTGTGCTTCGTGATCTTTGAGCTGAGACTCGATTTGTTTTGCCTCTGGCATATTACTTAAAATAAACTCAGCATTAGTATATCCTATCTTAACGCCTGAAACTTGCGCTTCTGCAGACCATGCCGCCGCCAAAAATGCAAGAATAAAAATCCATCTAGTTTTCATATGTTTAAAAATTAATTGATTGCAAATTATTTAATTGTATTATTATTTAACTGTATCATTTTCATCTCCATAACCAAGCTCCTCGAGTACATAATCGGTATAATCGTGAACCGGGTTTGTATATATCATTACCATATCTGCTGCCTTGTCGAACAAGAAATCCAGTCGATTGGTTTTGCTTACCTTTTCAGCAGCTTCAAAAACCTTTTCCAACACCGGTTTCATAAGCTCTTTTTTCTTCAAAAAAAACAGGCCTTCATATCCAAAAACCTTACTGTTATACTCTTTTACTTCTTCTTCCTTAGTCTTTATTTCTGCTACCCTTTCTTCCTTCATTTCGGATGTGAGTAATACTTCTTCAGCTTGCAGATCATTGTACATCCCTTCTATTTCTTTGTACATCTGCTGAATTTCGCTTTGCCAGGTTTTTGACAATTGTTCGATCTCATTCTCTGCTTCCTTATATTCCGGCATTTGCGATAAAATATAATCCGTATCGATATATCCGAACTTTTGAGCCATCAAAATATGACCAAAACACATGAACAACGGTAAAAGTAAAAATAATTTCTTCATTTTTAAAAATTACCTGAATTGTTGACCTATTGAGAAATGGAATTGCCCACCACTTGTTTTATTTGTGAATGGCAGGGTATCAAATCCGTATCCCCAGTCTATACCTAAAAGTCCAAAGGCTGGCATAAATATCCTTGCTCCAAAGCCTATAGATCTATAATTATCAAAAGGATCAAACTCTTCCAGGGTATGGAAGTTATTTCCTGCTTCTGCAAATGCCAAAACATAAATAGTTGATGCAGCAGCCATTGTCACAGGATACCGAAGTTCAAAAACAAACTTATCGTATGCTACCCCACCATTTAAACCATAGGCAGGTGGAAGTATTTTTCCATATCCAGGCGGTGTAACTTTATTATCTTCATAACCTCTGAGGGCAATAAGATCATACCCCACAATCCAGTTATTAGCACCAGAAAGTCCGCTACCTCCCATCTGGAATCGATCAAAAGGTCCTGTAGGAGCATAGTCGGAGTAAGTCCCGATAAAGCCTAAGTGTGCCCGGGCGCTAAATACCAGATTGCCAAATAGTTTCTGATAATATTTTGCATCAAACATCCATTTATGATATTCAACCCATCCATAAAGATTTTCAGGAGTAGGATCATTATAGTAGGATGCATCCCTGAATAATGAATATGGAGGGGTAAGATCGACACTTAATGAAAGTTCTGAACCTGATCTTGGAAACATTGGACTATCAACACTATTTCTTGCTATGGTAATATTATACTTCAAATTCCGTGCCGTACCTGTACTGAATCCTATTTGGTTGTTTCCACTTGATTGAAAATCATCAAAAATATAGTGGGTATAAGATAAAGTATTTGACATCGTAAAATAGTCATCCGGCCATTTCAGTCTTTTACCCAGTCCGGCACTTATAGTATTCATTACCATCGAACCATATTCCTGTTGCGTATAATAGTTGGTATTTCTGATAACAGATCGATTTGCACCAACAGTAAGCGAGTTTGGTTTTTTGCCACCTAACCATGGTTCAGTAAAAGTGAGCGAATAATTCTGATATATTCTTCCATTTGCTTGCACCCTCAACGCCAAACGTTGCCCGTCACCTACTGGAAGCGGTTTCCAGGTTTTAAAATTCGTAATATTTTTAAGTGAGAAGTTGTTAAATACCAGACCTACCGTGCCGACAAATCCATAATAACCACCCCACCCACCAGAAAGCTCCACCTGATCAGAAGGTCTTTCAACCAACGAATACTCAATATCCACGGATCCATCGGAAGGATTTGGAATAGGATTGATACCAATTTGTTCCGGATCGAAATAACCCAACTGGGAAAGTTCTCGTTGTGTTCTGATCAACAACCTTCTGTTGAAGAATTGACCTGGCAATGTTCTGATTTCACGACGAATTACGTGGTCATTTGTTCGATCATTTCCAGTAATGATAATTTTATTGATCCTGGCCTGATCGCCTTCATAAATTCTCATTTCCACATCGATCGAATCATTGTTTATCCGTACTTCTACAGGATTTACACTAAAAAATAAATAGCCATAGTCCATGTAAAGTGAACTAATATCTTCGCCGTTTGGATTGAACGTGAGTTTCTTTTGGATCAACTCCATATCATAGATATCACCCTTTTTAATACCTAATACTTTATTGAGTATATCATCAGAATAAACAAAGTTGCCGCTCCATTGGATGTCACCAAAATAATACTTATTTCCTTCCTCTATCTTTAAATCAATATTGATTTCGTTATCATTTGCATCTGCTCTGAATATGGAATCAGATATCACTCTTGCATCGCGGTACCCTTTTGAATTGTAATAGCTTATAAGTTTAATCTTGTCTTCTTTAAATTCATCTTTCTTAAATTTAGAAGACTTAAAGAAATTTACATTGACACTTTCGCCAAAATACCCTTTAATATCATCCAAAGTGACTTCATGGGATTTTGTGAGAAAAGTCCAAGAATTTTTGGGCGTTGCCTTTTTCATCAATCTAAAACCATCTTGAAAAACATCAAATCGAAGCTTTTCATTAGTCTTTTTAAATTTGCTCCTGAGTTTATCGTCCGGAAGTTCGCTGTTTCCATCAAAGGTTATCCGATTGATACGCACTTTAGATTTTTTATCTACATTAATATTTAACAAAACGCCATTGGAGATAATCGTATCTTTTTTCTGCTCAATATTTACCTGGGTATTTAAAAAACCCTTATCCACAAAATAGTTCTTTACTACAAGTTCAGCATTTTTCAATATTGCATCCGAAACGATCTTTCCTTTGATCAAATCTAGGTTTTCTTTGATATCCGTTTCCTGGCTTTTCGTTATTCCATTTAGAAAAATCCTGGTCAATCTAGGCCTTTCGGTTAATTCTAAAACCAAATAAGCTTTGTCTCCTTCTATTTTACTGATGTATAAAGCGACATTTCCAATAATACCTTTGTCCCAAAGTTTCTTTATGGCATTGCTTGTGGTCTGGCTGGGAATTCTGATTTTGTCCCCAACACGCAGTCCCGACAAGGAAATAAAGGCATTTTTGTCATAGGTTTCAAGGCCTGTTACTTCGATCTCAGCGATCTCAAATTCTCTTGGATTGGCATAGCTAAGTGCAATTTTATCATCTTTGGTTGTGGTACCACTCTTTGAATTCCCTACTCCAAGTTTGATTTGGCCAAATGCAGATTGATATACCAATGGTAATACCAATGCGAAGGTTAATAGCCCTTTAACTATTTTATATTTCTTTATCGATAACTTTTCCAAACCTTCTATCTCTTTTTTGATATGCCACTATGGCTTCATATAAATGCTCTTTTCTGAAGTCCGGCCATAAAACATCCGTAATATACAATTCCGTATATGCAATTTGCCAAAGTAAAAAATTACTGACTCGCATTTCTCCGCTTGTACGTATCAACAGCTCCGGATCAGGGATGCCTTTAGTACAAAGATAATCCGAAAATAGCTCATAATTAATATCTTCTGAACCCAGTTCGTTTTTTTTAACATCTTTTAACAAATTCTTTACGGCCTGGATAATCTCCCATCTTCCACTATAGCTAAGTGCCAGAATCAAATTTAATCCTTCATTATTTTTAGTCAACTCCATACTTTCATGCAACTCCCGCTGACAATTTTTAGGGAGTGCATGGGTATCGCCAATGGAGGTAAGCCTTACCTTGTTTTTTGTAAGCGTCTCCGTTTCCTTTTTTATTGTCGAAACTAATAGCTCCATCAATCCTCTTACCTCTGCTTTTGGTCTATCCCAATTTTCGGTTGAAAACGCGTACAGGGTAAGGTGTTTTATTCCCAATTCTGCACAAGCTTCTGTTGTTTGACGTACGGCTTCAACAGCGTTTCTATGTCCGAATATTCGCTTCGCTCCTTGCTTTTTAGCCCACCGTCCATTGCCGTCCATAATAACAGCGATATGTTGTGGTAAATTTTTTAAATCGATCAGATTCTTCATTTAAAAAGATATAAGCGAAAAATGGAGTGCAAAGTTGGTGGTTTTTTTCCTTATTATAAAGCTTTTACTAACAACACTTTAATAAAAGTCATATGGGCAGGGAATATCCCAAATGGTATAGCTTATGGAGAAACCGACAAAATTATACCAATCCTTATCGTATTTGTTTCCATATTGATAGTTCTTATTAGTAATATCTCCATCTGAATATCCATCCAAATGATCTGTAAACAGCTTACGTATACCAATTTCAAGGTTTAAAGTCAGATTTGGATTTATTGCATATTTAAATCCTCCGCCAAATGGAAGAGCCAGTTGCACATTACTTGTTCCGTTAAGATCCTGGTCACCACCTATAAATGTGAAAACGCCAAGTCCTGTAAACATATAGGGTGACCATCGTATATGCACTTTGTCGGCTTTAAAATCTAAAAAGTTATATTCAATCAAACCAGCTGCTTCGATGATGGTAGAATGAAAGGATCCCTTTCTGTTTGTAGCAAAAGGGTCAATGGGTTTGTCATCGCTTCCACTAATAAAACCTCCAGTTAGGCTTGCCCTTACACTAAAAATATTATCCAGATTCATCTTATAGTAACCCAAAATACCAGGTTTTACATTTTCGATCTGATACCCGCGCATCAGGTCACCGGCATAGTTAAAACCTCCAATCCCTGCACCAATTTCAGAAAATTGCGCTGAACACACAGTTGTGATCATCAAAAACGGTAACAGTATTAAACTTCTCAAAACAGTATTTTTAGGGTAGAAGAATACATCTAAAACGAAGTCGTCCTCAATTATTTTGTAAATATATAAGAAATTTTAAATGAGCTAAGTATAAATAAGTCATTGCTGGGACCTCCCCTTAAGGCACCTTCCTGACCAAAACCCTTATAAACATTGTATGTTTCTCCGTCATAAGCAGACAAATAGGAGTAAGGTGTAATCAAAGATTGAACTATATCCATATCCCTTATTTCCTCCTTGACCGCAGCAATTCTTTCCTGCGATCGATCTGAAAGTTTTTTTGCCAAATCACTTTCCAGTGCACCCAAATCAACATAGGAACTTCCAATATCATCAATATAATCCGAGAGTAAATAATATAGTGATGCTTCCAAATACAGATCCGTCCTATATCCCAATCTTATCCTCACTCCTGCGCCAAATGGAATGCCCAGTTGAATAGCACTATACTTTTTTCCACCCAATTCAGGATTATTTTGTCCTTCTGTGCCCAACGGTCTTAATGCTACCCAACTGTCTGGTTTAGAAAGTGTCGTGCCGTCTCCAGGGCTCCCTAGCACTTTGGCCTTAGGATTACTATATAAAAATGCTACTCCAGCCATGAAGTAAATATTAAAATCTCTTCGTTTAAAGTATTCAAATGGATCTTTAAGGAGGTTAAAATTTCCTGCCAAGGTTAAACCGACGAGATCATTTCTGAAATTTAAATTTCGAATATATTTTCTCGTACTTGTAGAATAAAGATCAGCATTGAAATCATCTCCGGTAATTCGGCCGTACATCAATTCACCTTTGAAAAAAATATTGGATGTATAGTTATAATTAACAAATGCTGATATGCCCGGTCTCGTAACCTTTATTGCATTTTTTAATATTTTTTCGTTTGGTGTTAAATCACCAAAATAGTTCAAAAGGCTTAGGCCCATTCCTCCAGAAAAATATTTGGCTTGTTTTGTAGCGCCAATAAATCCTGCATCACTGGAATGATTCTTCTTTTTGTATTT
>JAHEMV010000196.1 GCA_024643455.1 Cytophagales bacterium | reverse complement strand
TGATGACGTGGCCAATATTATTCATAAAATCAAACCATCAATAACATTCATGGGAATACATGAATTAAAAGATTTGGTACTAGAAATTGAAGACAACGCAAAACATAAAAAAATAGACCCGTTGAAAAGTCAGTTAGAAAAATTTGAATTAATCTGTAAACAAGCAATTATTGAGTTGAAAGAAGAATTTGTTTCATTAAAATAAATCCTATTTAATTTTAATGAAAATTATCCTGGAGACTCAATTTTAAGTGTTTTGAAAAAAATAACAAGTACATTATTAAAGAATGAAGATTTTTAGATTTCATGCAAATCATTTTTATATTCTACTGATTATTAGTCTTTTTTCTACGTGCACTGCAAGGAATTCCAGAATTATTTTGCGTTTTGGACACCAGGCCAATGACTCTGATATTTGGCATAAATCAGCATTAAAATTTAAAGAATATGTAGAAGACTTTTCCGAAGGGAAAATAGAAGTCAGGGTTTACCCTGCTGAACAACTGGGAAAAGAGCGAGAACTCATTCGATCGATTCAGTTGGGCATTGTTGATATGACAACTACTGGGGAAAGCATGCAAAACTGGGCACCAATTACCGCATTTTGTGCTATCCCCTACCTGATACGCGATTCAGAACATCTAAAAAAAGTAGTTGAAGGACCAATTGGAAAGCAAATTTCTGAAGGAATGATACAGGAAATTGGACTTCGACCCATTGCTTATTTTGAACGAGGGGCTAGAAATCTAACTTCAAATCGTCCAATTACAAATCCAGAGGATCTCAAAGGCATTATTCTAAGGGTTCCAAATGTTCCTATTTTTGTGAAAACATGGGATGCACTTGGGGCAAAACCAACGCCCATGACTTTTTCAGAAGTATTTACCGGTCTTCAGCAAGGTACTATTGAAGCACAGGAAAATCCTTTCGCATTAATTAACAGTGCGGGTTTGTATGAAGTGCAAAAATATCTAAACTTAACCGAGCATGTAATTGGATGGGTTTATGTTGTTTTAGGAGAAAAAAAATTTCAATCCTTACCAAAGGATCTTCAGGAAGTAGTTCTCAAAGCCGGTAGATTAACTCAGGACTACCATCAGCAGCTTTTTAAAGCAGAAGAAAAACATTTACTTGAAGAACTGATACAAAAAGGAATGATTGTTCAAAAGGTCAGTAAAGAAGCATTTCGAGAAAAAGCAGCAATAGCTGTCCGTGCTAATTTGCCAATAGAATTGCATGAATTGTACGAGGAAATTGAAAATTTGAAATGAAGATTAAAAAAATAATCGACAAAACAGTAGAAATTGGCGTGATTGCTAGTTTAACTGGAATGATTCTATCTGTTGTTATTCAGGTATTTACGCGTTTTTTCATGGAAAGTGCTCCCTCATGGACTGAAGAAGTAGCTCGAATCTTTTTTATATATGCAGTTGTTTTTGGAGGTGGCCTTGCTATTCGTGACCATGCTTATGTACATCTTGATTTTTTTATCGAAAAATTTAGTTTAAACATTAAACGGAGGATTCACCTGGTTTCTCAGATCATTATTTTGTTGTTTGGGTTATTGCTTTTTTACTATTCTATTCAATTTATTCAGATTGGATTTTCAGAAACATCTCCATCACTTGGGTTAAAAATGGCTTACGTATTTGGCAGCATGGTTTTATTACCAATATTTATTATTTATTATGCTACTAATGACCTGATTGATAAATTGACCCAAAACAAATCATGATCTGGATACTATTTATTGTTTTTTTTGTTGCCCTATTTTTTGGCGTGCCTATTGCGTTTGCACTTGGTTTGGCTTCACTGGTTTATTTAGTTGCCGCAGACATTCCACTTGTTATCATTCCTTTAAAAATGTATTCCGGAATTGATGTTTTTGTTTTGCTAAGTATACCGGGTTTCATTTTAGCAGGGAATATTATGAATAACAGCGGAATGACCGACCGTATTATTAAATTTAGCAATAATTTAGTAGGTCATATTCGTGGAGGATTGGGTTTGGCAAATATTGGAGCTTCAATGATATTTGCTGGTATATCTGGCACAGCTGTAGCAGATACAGCAAGTATTGGATCTATAATGATCCCAGCGATGAAAAAAGAAGGATATGAAGCAGATTTTTCATGTGCAGTAACAGCCTCATCTTCAACAATTGGACCGATCATACCGCCTAGTTTACCGATGATCATTGCGGGTTCACTTACTGGGCTTTCCATAGGTAAATTGTTTTTGGCAGGCGCAATTCCTGGAATATTATTGGCTTTCGGACTGATGGGAGTTTCATACTATTTGTCAGTGAAAAAGAATCACCCTAAAAAAGCCCCGGTTGGAATTAGACGCATTGGTAAAGGTTTTATTGATGCTTTTTGGTCAATTTTGATGACCTTCCTAATTTTATTTGGAATTGTAGGAGGTGTATTTACTCCTACCGAAGCATCAATAGTTGCTGTGCTATACGCTGTTTTTGTAGGACTTTTTATTTATAAAGAATTAAAAATCAATAAATTACCTGCTATTATTTTAGATTCTGCTATAACTACTGGATCATTAATGGTATTGGTGGGATTAGCAAATTTATTTGGCTGGATTTTGGTCAGCGAACAGATCCCTCAAGCAATCGCTAATTCACTATTATCCATTTCCACAAACAAATACCTATTACTTATCTTGATCAACCTACTTTTGATATTTGTTGGAACTTTTATGGAAACTATTGCTGCTCTTTTAATTTTATTTCCAATATTATTAAAAGTGGCAATTGGCGTTGGCATCGATCCTACTCAATTTACAGTTATAGCAGTACTTAATTTGATAATAGGATTAAATACACCTCCCGTTGGCATTTGTTTGTTTGTTGCTTCAAGCATTGGCAAAGTATCTATCGCAAAAGTAACTAAAGCTGGTTTGCCTTTCTTAATAGTAAGCCTGATCGTTTTGTTGCTGGTAACGTATATTCCACAACTATCATTATTTTTGCCTGAATGGCTAATGGACTAATTGTCAATAAGTTCAAGACATGTTTTTAAACTATCTCTCCAATATGGTATTGAAAGGTTAAATGTCTTTTTGATTTTTGTTTTATCCATCACACTATAAGCAGGTCTTTTGGCTGGTAATGGATATTCAGCAGTTAATATTGGCTTCAGGTTGACTTCCATGGATTTTAATTCAAAAATAGACTTGGCAAAATCGTACCAGGATGCTACTCCTTCATTGCTGTAATGATACAAACCACAATTATTTTCAAGCTCAAATTCATCTGCGTTTTTAATAATTTCCATTATGGCTTTTGCAAGATCGCCGGCATAGGTGGGCGTTCCGATTTGATCTACCAAAACACCCAGTTGATCACGCTCCTTCCCCAACCTCAACATGGTTTTAACAAAGTTATTACCAAAAGAACTATACAGCCATGATGTTCTGATTATCAATGTTTTAGGATTAGTTTTTAAAGCCATATTTTCCCCTTCAAACTTTGTGAATCCATATATACTTATTGGATCAGGTTTTATCTCTTCTGTTATCGGCAAAAAAGAGTTGCCACGAAATACAAAATCTGTAGAAATGTGAATTAAAAAACTGTTATTGATTGTGCAGGCTTCAGCCAGGTTCTGAACTGCATCTACATTGATAGCTCGTGCGGCTTCAATATTTTTTTCAGCATTATCTACCGCTGTATATGCAGCGCAATTGATGCAAAAATCAATTTTATGCGTATTAAAAAATGAGTTTACTTCATTGCCTTTGGTAAGATCCAACTCAGCAATATCAGTGAAAATGAATTGATATGGTTCATAAGCAGAAATGATATTTAATTCTGAACCTAATTGTCCATTTGCCCCAGTAACCAGAATAGTGGTCTTTTTTGATTTTTCACTCATACCTCATTTTATTATTTTATAACAAAAGCTATCATTCAATAATGTTGACCATGGCAAAACTAAACAAAAATTAAAGGAATCTGAGCATATGAATAAAACGAAAAAACAAAAAAGGCGGGATATCCCCGCCTTATAAAACCTTAACAACTAAACTATCAATTATTATCCGATTTGGATCGTGCGAATTGGTTTTGGCTTTGCTTCTTCACGCTTAGGTAATGTAATATGCAATACACCATCTACATATTGAGCCTTTACTTTATCTCCATCAATTTTATTTTCGGGCAATGAAAATGTTCGCTTAAATGATGAATACCTAAATTCCCTTCTTTTGTAGTTTTCATCTGATTTTTCTTCCTGAACTTCTTTTTCTGAAGAGATAGTAAGAACATTATTTTCCAATTCAATTTTGAAATCATTCTTTTTCAATCCAGGAACGGCAACCTCAACTTCAAAGCTATTTTCATCTTCTTTTATATTAACAGCTGGTAAAGAGGCACCATAAGCGCTGTTTGCATTTGACCAATCAAAGACATCCCTGGTAAAGAAATCATCAAAAAATGATGGTACACTTGGGAATAAACTGTTACTTCTTTTAATGAGTGTCATTTTTTTAATTATTTTAAGTTAAACATATTTACATTTCTACAAAACTCCCATATTCAATTCTCATACCAAGTCAAAATTTATCGTTTTCTGGCATCAATTTGAAAATTATAATGCCATTATGTCTGTTTTATTGTTTCATTATTTCATTTATCAGCCAACATGTCTGCCTTGATTTGTTTTAGATGAATTGTTATCCAATTGTACTTTACCTTTATATTGTTTTTTAAACAAGTTCAAATTGACTTACTTTAAATGAGTAATAATTATGCTCTAATCCATTGTAAGAAATTATATTAATATGCAATTTTGAGTGTTTTCATATTGAGCAAATCATGGACAATTAATCCTTTTTATATGATTTGTATTTTGTAGGCAAGACAAATAATTCGCTTTTTCATACTTCCTTTTTTTTATTTTTGACAAATAGTGAAAACGTATAAAACTTAAATTTTTAAAGAGTACAATATTTAACCGGAAATAAAAACCAACCATCAAATGGAATCAGAACAATTGAAATACCCGATCGGGAAATTTATTAAACCTGAAAGAATCACACTGGAGACAATCAGTAGATGGATTGACGAAATAGAACATCTCCCACTCTTAATTCGTGGGGCAACGCAAGGATTAAGCGAAAAACAATTAGAAACGCCATATCGCTCAGGAGGTTGGACAATACGTCAGGTGATACATCATCTTCCTGATAGCCACATGAATAGCTACATCAGATTTCGATTGGCATTAACTGAGGACAAACCTACAATAAAACCATATTATGAAGAACGATGGGCAGAACTACACGATGCCAAAAATGGGAAAATTGAAATATCGCTTATTTTACTGGAAGCCCTGCATATACGATGGTCATTACTTCTAAGATCTTTAAATCTGGAACAATTGCACAGAAGCTATATTCATCCAGAAACTGGAAGAGAAATAAGGCTTGATGAAACCATCGGAATTTATGCATGGCATGGTAAACATCATTTGGCACATATCAATAACTGTTTAAAATCAAATAAAAAGGAAGTAAAATAACGGATTGAAATAATTTACTTTTGAATCAATACTTTGACATGTTTTTGCCAGCTATTTGTTGAGAGTAAAACAAAGTAAACACCAGGTAAAAATTGGGTCTGATTATCAAGTTGTAATTCGATTTTATTCAATCCTGTAGCTACTTTATAGTTTTGTTTTACTATCGTTTTTCTCCCGGATAAATCAATCAAACTAATTGTCAAATTATCCATAGTATCAGAATAAAATGCCAGGGTTGTAGTTTTCATAAATGGATTAGGGTAAATCCAAGCATAATTATTTTCAGCATTGTTTTCAATAATATCTCCAGTAACGACATCGTTAGGCCTGCCCGGAGTTCCAGGGCCAATGGATGCTTTCCAATTTGCCGGATGTTCATTATTGCTCAAAGCATCGAAAAGTGATAATGTTGATCCAAATCCATTTGCCTCAATTGGCCATGGATCAGTATTTTCGTAACAAACTTGATCAATTAAATTTCCCTGGTTTGAAAACAAGCGTACACAATCACTAACACTTCCAAAACCAAAATCGATCTGCCCATCGCATGTTTTGACAAATGGAAACTGGCTGGCAAACTTTACCTTATCTCTGCAAATCACCAAAAATTCATGACTTTGGATTACTGTATTATCGGGTAGTATATATCCATGCGTATCATCCTGATCGCGAATTACCCATCCAGAAATATTTATGGCATAATCTTTAATATTATATAATTCAACCCAGTCCCCAGCGTCATGATCTTTTGATGAATTATAGTTTATCTCATTAATAATCACATCATTCGATCTCAATTCTACAGGTTCGAATACTGCAATTAATTCGGTTGGAGAATTGACATTAATGCTGAGTTGTTCTTTTTCAACCGTTTCGATCCCTTTCCATTTCACAAACCTGTGCCCGTGATCCGGTAAAGCTACAAGCTGGACGGGTATGTCATTGAAATAAGTACCTTGCCAGGGAAAGTCACCCAAACTAAGTGTATTGATTTGAACCTGTCCCAGGCCCTCAACATCAACATTGAGCTTATATGTGCCTGTCAGATAAAACTCTCTAGTAATCTGACTTCGAATATATTCAGGACGAGCTCTTAAAAAAGATCGAATTGCGTTAATGCGATTATCCCAATATCCTTTATCCCCGTTCCACCGTTGCATATGACTGAAAATTTCTGATTCAATACCGGATTTCATGGAATTTAAAAGCTCTTCTGTTACATCCGATTTGAAGATTGTATTCAGGTAATCGGCAAAATAATTGATGAAATCGTTTTTAAAGGACTTATTTTCCAATAATTTTCTAAACAACAAAGTCGACCAGGGTGGATTGGGCCAGCTAGGACCATTGGGCTCGAGTGCAAAATGGAGCGTATTAAATGCCTGGTTGTTGTCACTCCAAATATTGAGGCCAAAATCAGAATCGAATAGTATCCATCTCCATTTTCCAGCTGGATTTTGTTCTCTCCAATATCTAATATTATTACCAGGCCAATCACGATTATCAATGAAAATTTCAGCTATCTGGTATTTTATGAAATTTTCAACATCCATCTTAGATTTTACAAAATCAAAATCTTCTTTTATAGCCAGATTATGTGTATTCACATAAGCCATAAATTGTTCATATTGATCCGAATTACCATGGACTACTTCTCCAAATTTTTCCAGAATATCAACTTTATTTTCATCAACGCCATGGTTCGAAGCAAGAAATTCCTCATTCACTTTCTCGCGAATATTCTGAATGCCCCAATAGTTCCCATTGATATAAACAACAGCTGGTCTGTATGCCTGATAATCCAGTTTTAGGTCTTTTACTATTTCATTACATAGCGCATCCCGCAACATCGTACTATTAAAGTCATTTCCTGAATTGCGCAAAACAATCGTTTTGAATTCATCAATATCCTTATCATCAAATAATTTATAATGAATTCGATCAGTTCCATATTTTTTCCTGGCATGAATAGAAAGTGATTTCTGGTCGTTGGCCCTGGACCAATTTCCAAATATTTTGATTCCGGCATCCAATTGAAAAGCAAGTGATCCATTCGGTTCAAACATCGCAATATTGGCCGGACGTTCCCAGTCTTCCCAAAAATTTGCCCCAAAGTTTGGAATTTCAGGAGAAGCATTGCTCCCCATAACATAAATACCGTATTCGTTGTCCCATAAGTTATATGGATCTGTGGTTATGGTTACTATTGGCAGGGTTTTAAAAACATTTATTAAATATGTATTTGTTGAAATAACTCCTGGAAGATGTGATGAATGAATTACCCTGGCACGAACTACGGTGCTTTTTGAAATAACAAGTGGCAAGGAATAAATAGAGTCCAGAATTGTTGGTTCTGATCCATCCAAAGTATAAAAAATACTATCTGATCCACTTTTTGTAAACAATTCAATTTGCTGGCTATTTTGATAAATACCACCAAGCGATGAAAAATTTACACTATCAACAAGAACTGGAGAAAAACCGACTTTAGCGTTTAATTGTCCTGGAGTTGGCTCATTAAAAAAGGCCCAAACATTTGATCCATCAGGGTTTCTACCTAGGGAGATATCAGCTGGAATATTTTGTGTAAATACTGAATCCAGTTGATTTCCATCCGGAGCACTCAGTATAACATGTTCTCCATTTGCATCAATCTTAAAATTAGTATGTAAACCGACAGGGACAAGATCAATATACTCAGAAACGTATGTAGCATATCCCGGATTGCTTTTTCTACCTATTGTAAAAATAGGAATCGCGGATAAATCCGAGGAATTAATACTGCTGTTGTGAATTTGAATTGCAAGGACATTTTCACCAATTGCTAAATATTGCGAAACTGAATCTATTAAGAATTCTTCAGGCAAACCACCTTGATACATTGTTGCTTCGTGACCATCTGGATTTGAAGGTTGATCAAAGGTTGGAGTCGTCCCTACTTCCCCCATACCGGATCTTGCAATTTCAACCCCATTGAGGTAGGCTACAAATCCATCATCATAATCCATATGCAAGTATGCCTCTTGAATGTCAATTTTGTCTACAATTGAAAACTTCTTCCTTATAAAAACTGATATCGTTGCATTGATTACGGTACTATCATCATTATCTCCATAACCAAATCCACTTTTACCTTCCAGCCAGTTATCATCATTAAAACCATTATTTCTCCATGAAAGAGACAACTCCGTGTTTGGAATCTGATACTTCCATTTGTCTCCCACATCAATTATAGTTTCCCAATAAAGTCCTTCTTCCCTTATGTCCAATCCAGAAGCATAAACTAAAAGAAAGCTTTGTGGAGCAAGAACTACTGAAGG
>JAHEMV010000195.1 GCA_024643455.1 Cytophagales bacterium | reverse complement strand
AGTACGTCATAGGCAGCTGCGCTGGTTGCACCTGTTGATGGATGGGATACATGGAAATGGAGATTTCAATTTAAAAGATCATGGAAGAAAGCAAACAGATTGCCACACTCCGTGAAAAACTTCGACTTCCTGCTGATAGCCGGGTTCGCATGACGGATGGCTATTGATGGAGATCCGGCAATTGGATTTCTACTCATTGTATGGGCCATCCAGGAATTGAAGTAAATAAACCGATTCTATTTGGTAGCTTCATGTTCCTGTACGTACATTGTTCCGATTCATAGCCCATGAGCCATTGAGAGGCAATTAGAAATGGCAGGTTTGGTGAAAAAAAACAGTAATCAACTTATCAAATATTAAATGATCATGATTAACAGGTCCCTTCAATTTTTTATACTTGGTGTAGCGTTCCTTGCTCTGTCGAGCTGTGAAAATGAAAAGCATAAAGAGAGTCCGAAACGTAACAATCTGCAGGGCAACCGCTTTCTTACGTTTAATGCGATTATTCGCGTCAATCAAATTGAAGTTTCCCGAGACCGAAATGAGGGCTTCGATGAGCGGGAGTTGCATACCCCATCCCGGGTAAAAGCATACAGGGAAGCCATTGCCAAAGGTTTTCCGGGAGGCAGCATAACCTGGGCACTTAGCTGGCTTGCCTTGCACGATACCACATCAAATTATCAACAAATCAGGGACCTGGTGGTAGCTTATCATCATACCTACGGTGATGAGGTCACGTTTATTCCCGGGGCATTTTTTGCCAATGCATACAATTCTACAGAACAGGTAAATCAGGATTTGCATGATGGCCTGGCAAAAGTATCATCGATAGTGGGCGATAACTATCGTCCTCAAAGTATTGTGGCCGGCTTTTTATCCGCAAAAAATCAGGACTACCTTTCAAAAGAGGAGGGCATTCATGTATGCCAGGGAAATATATGGAGTCAGTTTGCCATCGACAACCAGGATGGAGATGGAGCTCCCTCCTATCCCTTCTATCCTTCAACGGAACATTTTTGCAAGCCCGCGCAAGGCCTGGACGACTTTATCGATTGTGTCAACCTGGATGGCTGGACCATGGATTTCTTATCTGCCCGGCGACAAGGATTCGCTGAAGGATTTAACAGCAGGATGGGTGTTGGTCCGATTGAGACACTTGGCAAGTATGATCAGGAAACAGGCATCAAGGAAATGATGCATACCACAGCCATACACTTTGACCGTGGTTTTGAGTTGAACGGTTTTGCCTGGGTCACCAACTGCTGGGAAGTATCACTCCCTATTGAAGTGGATGGACTAACCCGTTGGCTTAGTGAGATAAAAGAACGATGGCCTGATGTTCAGCTGATCACTCAGGGTGCGTTTGGATTGATCTGGCGGGAAAATCATATGACCAATGATTTTGATTATCGTTTTGAAGAAAAAGGTTCGGGTATCGGAGGTTCTGATGCGGATAAGGAAATCAGGTGGTTTATGAATAAAAAATTCAGGATGGCTTTGTTGAACGATTTAAAAACAGGTGATGAAATGGTAATTGATTTCACACGCTATGATAAAATAGCAGAAGAGCCGGTTTCAGGAAGTACCAGGAACTGGAGCCTTATGGGAGAAATCAATCAGAAGCAAACCCGGCCTCAGGATACCCCCATTCCGATCGATTCGCTTTCATCCGAGTCCAAAACACTTATTTCAACCTATTATCCAGAGTTGAATAAATAATGGCATAGATTTAGAATATCCGAAAACATGAATATAGATGGTAAAATATTAGAGAGGCCACGAGCGGATATTACATCGGAAGAAGCTAAATCCAGGAAAATTGCGGAGAAATCATCATTTCAATCAGAAAGGCTACATTGGCTGGTGTACAGAAGGTAAGCAGGCTCATAAACAGGTTGTTGAATTTTTGAATTCTTATTTGATATAATATAATATGACTGTGAAAAATATCAAAACTCATTTTGCCCCAGAATTACATATTCCCAATGGCACGTTCAGCATTGATTTTTACGCCAAATTGGGCGCAACAGAAAATTTTTGTTTGCGAAACGATGACGGTAGCATTCATGTTGCAGAACTGGATATTGACGGCGCGATTTTTCATGTGCACGAAACAATGCGTTGGTTTAATGCTCTTGAACCAATAACTGCAAAAGGAGTAACTTCCGTCATAGGATTATTTGTTTCTGATGTAGACAAAGTTATGTATAGTGCCATTCAGGCAGGAGCAACCGAAATCAATCCTGCAAAAGACCACGATTATGGTTACAGACAGGGAATGTTTAAAGACCCTTTTGGACATTATTGGCAAATACAGAAGAAAATATAAAACACAACCTAATGTACCACTTATGGTAGGGAGGATTGCAGGACATTGCGGAATGAAATACTTTTCAAAAAGTGTAGTGTTAAAAAATTCGCAAAGTGTGTAGTATCATACTATCCTAATCGATTTTAATTTTTCAATTCCTCCTCCACCAATTTTAGGGTCAAACTTAGCCCATCTTTCTGCTGAAGCTTTTTCGAAATCGCCACCGCATTTTTTTTATACACATCATTGGAGACACATGCTGAAATGGCTGAAGCCAGGACATCTTTCGATAATTTTTTAAAATCACAGGCATTTGGTCCTAATCCCAATTTTACAATCTGTTTCCGATTTTCAAACTGATCGGCCATAAACGGGAAGGCTATTTGTGGGATTCCTGCTCTTGCTGCTGATGCCAATGTTCCTGTTCCACCATGAAAGACAATTGCCGCTAAACGTGGGAACAGTAGCTCAAAAGGCATATCATCCACATACAAAATATCTTCAGTATTATTTTCAGATAATTCGGCCCACCCTTTGGAAATTATCAATCGTTGATTGGTAGTTTTTGACACTTCATTGAAAATCGAACTGTATTTTTCAGGTCGTGCTACCGGATTACTTCCAAATCCAATAAATACAGGGGGTTTCCCTGCAATTAGAAACTGCTCTACTAGATCAGGCAATCCATGTTGTGATGGGAGAACCATATATCCGGTTTGAGTAAAATGAAACGAAACACCTTCGCGGACTTCATTTAATTCTTTGTCACAAGCGACAATGACATGATCACCCATCCAGTTTTCCCATACATCATGAATTGGCGATAATCCGACTTCTACACGTTTTTTATTGATAAACCTTTTAATTACCAAATTGGTCATTGACCTGCCAAACCCAAACAGTAATCGACTAAAAAACGGATCACTCTTCGTTGTCCCTAAAAGAATCGGATAAAAAACTACAAAGCGATACGGTATTTTTAACCTATCGGCTACAGTATGAACCCCCAATACAAAACCAACGCCTAATATTAAATCGGATCCTTTAAGCAGTTCGGGTAGTACATCGATCTGATTCGCCGTCTCCTTTTTCATTTCTTTTGGCGTAGGAGCAGTCGTTGCTCCACCTTTCAATTGAGCATTTTTTTTAAACAATACCTTGTAATTTGGCCCAAATGCAACAAAAGGGCAATGGTAACGATTGACAAGTTCTTCATTTTCCGGTGGAGCACAGAAAATAATTTCGTGTCCATTTTTGATTAGTCCGGTAGCCAGAGCAAGCATGGGTTGCACATCTCCCCTGGTGCCGTTTATTACTATTGCTACTTTCATATTAATTATTTTCAGGGTAGAACGATGGGATTGAACCTTTTTTCGAACAGGTGGGCACAAGGTATGCGCTTAATTTGTTGGTGGTTCGCGGTTTTATTTCTCACTCTTTTCGTTATAGTATTCATAACAGAGCTTCGAAAATATAACCGAGTCTTCAAATTTGTCATTGACAAAATTGTGTTGTCTGAGGACCCCTTCTTTTATAAAGTTAAATTTTTCCATAAGCCTAAGAGATGGAATATTTCCTATGCCGACAAGTGCATCAATTCTATTCAGATTCATTTTTTTGAATCCATAGTTTATTATAGCATGTATTGTCTCGGTCATTAGGCCCTTTCTTCTATAATTTTCATCATGCATCACGTAGCCGATTTCAGCTCGTCTATGTTCGATATTCCAATTGTGAATGCCACATCGTCCGATAATTTTATCGGATTCTTTATCAGTCAATAGAAAAAGGATAAAACTTCTATTGTAGCTGGAATATCCATTTTTATACTTGCTTTCTTCTTTCAGGTAATCTTCTTCCGAACGATGTCCAAGAATCTTTTTTATCTCAGATTTTGTCAGGTTTTGAAAAATATACTTCATATCATCAGGAGAAAGCCCAATCAATCTTAGTCTTTTTGTTTCAATTAATTCAAACTTCATTTCGATCGCTTTACCGGGTCGGCTAACGCTGGTGCGGTAGATTTTATTTTCTGTAAAATTGCGTCTAATATTTTATAGTCTTACTGTTCATTTTGTTTATTGTCAGATTGTTCCCATAATTCTAATTTGTTGCCTTCATTATCCATGATATGTACAAATTTCCCATAGTCGTAATTTGTGATGCTATCAAGTATGGTTACTCCGTTTTCCTTGAGTTTGATTACCAGCCCTTCAATATTCTGAACCTGGTAATTAATCATAAAATCTTTTTTGGATGGGGAAAAATATTCATCTCCTTTTTTAAAAGGACTCCATTGAAGAGAATTTATTTCGTCAGGCCTGTCAATGTTTCTGGACTCAAAACTTGACGATCCCCATTCATTGATTTCAAGGCCCAAATTTTTGGCATACCATTCTTTGATTTCCTTTGGATTGTCAGAATAAAAGAAAATCCCTCCGATTCCAGTTACCTTTGGGATTGTGTCGTTAGTTGAAGGTGTGTTGATCGCTTCATTTTTTTGCTCTTTCATTATTTCTGTTTTTTTATTAGAGGGGTGGCAGTTTGAAAGAACTGTCACAACCGAAATTGTTATTATTAGTCGAATCATTTTGTCTTCCTATTTTTTATTATCGTGTCATCTTTATGTTGTTCCTTAAGGCACATAGTTTGTTTCTAAATAGCGTTTGAAGGTATAGTGTCGTTTAGGATTAAGAGGCAATTTCCTATCATTTTTCATTTTTTTATTTTAAAGAAAAAAATGCTGTAGTCTCATTGAAATCCCCCTGTATGATTCCATGTGTACACGGTTTATTATTTCTTCAATAGTAATTCCTCCAAATTTCCTAGCGCCATAGTAAATCCTTCTTTAAAGCCCATTTCAATTACTTTTTCAAGATCGGCAAGGTTTTCATACGTGGCTACGATCGACACAAGTGTTTTATCCAAGCTTTTACTAAATTTATTTGTCCATTTCGTTCTTGGCATATCTGTATTTACTATTCCATTTTCATCACAAAATGCATCTAAACCAGTGTAGCTTTTTTTAGGGTGTATTACCAGGTAGTCATTTTTAGACCAATGCTTTTGATTTTCAGGACTTATCATATAATACAACCACATTCCGCCTTCTCTGAAATCCATTGATTTAGTTACAGTTTTATATGGTTTTGGTGCCCACCACTGGTCGAGAATTTCGGGTTTGGTCCAGGCATCCCATACTAAATCAAGGTTTGCTGCAAATTCACGTTCTACATTAACCGTATTGTTTTCTTTGTTTATGGTAAAATTGAAGAGCAAATTATTTTTCATTTTCTTTCGATTTTATATTAATTAATATTTGGTCAAGTTGATTGAAGCGGTCTTCCCATATTTTTCTAAATTGTTCCAGCCAGGTGTCAATTTCGATCATTTTTTCAATTTTAATCTGATAGTAAATCTCTCTGCCTTGTTGATTTGATTCAATGAGTTCACACTCGTTTAAAATTTGAATATGTTTAGAAATTGTAGGTCTTGCAACATTAAAATTATTGGCAATTGCCCCTGCAGTTAGTGTCTGTGATGTGAGCAATACCAGAATTGATCGCCTGGTTGGGTCCGCAATTGCTTGAAATATATCTCTCCTTAATTTCATTATGAAGTCATTTGACTACAAATATATATGAAGCCATTTAGCTACACAAATAATTAGCCTGTTTTTTGAGCATAAAAGTTAGTTGACGTTTCGGAGTGCATTTTAGATGACCACCCTGATTGGAATAAGCATAGTAGCCGGTTCTGTTGGGCCTCATGCCTTGCAATTTTTTGAAAATTTAATCGCAAGGAAAATCTTAAACCCCTACAGAACCGGCTACTGTTTTTATATTTTGTGGTTTTGCTACTGTGTTTATTTAATGAATACCAATGGTTATAATGGAGGTGATAAAACTAGCTACGATTCCAAGTGGAATTCCTCTTACAAATCCCTTAAAGTGTGGTCTGAACGACCTGTAATAATATGTATCCGGAAGTTTCAAAAATTTGGGATGCCACTTTATTACGACCAAATAGTCTATTATAATAAGATCATATAGGTGTATAATCAAGAAGATCCCAAAAGAATTAATCCATAATAATAACAATCCCGGAGGTTCGTCGACAGAGGCAATAAAACACCGGTTTCCAGCGTACAATAATCCAAAAAGAAAAAAGACAAAAAGTATTGCTCCTAAGACCGATTTCAAATTTCGTTTCTTTTTAAAGTTACCTTCTTCGTCTCTCATTTCGGATGCAATGCCGGAATAAGCCATAAACAATATAAAGGCTGTAAAAACCAAACATCCTATTCCTCCAACCTGTATGACATTCAATATTAAATTATCCAATTTCATAAACCTAAATCACGTTCACAGTTTATAAATAGCGTCCGGACTTCGAAGCACTTTCATTGTAGATTACTTTGAATTTGTTTCAAGGAAGAAGGCTCAGCTACCACAAAAATCCTTTCATACCTAGCTCACGATGAACGGATTTTGTTATTTTAAGAATCTCTCTATATCAATCCGAAACAAATCGCAATAAAACTTGGCCCATTTAAACCACCATGCATTATGACTCCTATCCAAGAGTTTTTAGTCTTTTGAACAATGAAGGATTGAATATAAATCAGTGGAATCAATGTAGCCAACAATTGCCAACCAAATGCAATATGAAATAATCCCCAACCTGTTCCGTGAATTAACCAGGCATATTTGCCAAACGAAATTTCTTGTCTTGGTAGCATTACTCCTCTCCAAAAAAATTCCTCACCAAGAATATTTAGAATCCAATAAGGCAACCAAACTAAAAGCAACCAATAGCGTCCTTTTGATAATGGCTCAAATGACATAAATGCAGGAGAATGGTCAAATTTACCCATCACGAACTCCATGCCTTTCATTATTAGACCACTAAAAATACCGACTAGTATTAATCCAACAAACCCCCATAAAATGTCTCTGGATGAAATTTTACAAAATCTCAGGCGTCCAATCCAGGTACTTTTTGAAATCGGAAATCCTTCAGATTTTAGTATCAATAATCCTGTTATTATCATTGGAGTAAAAATCCCCAATCCAGCAACTATAAACCAAAACAGGATTGTTTCTTGGCCTGTAACAGCACTTAAGTAAGGGATCAGGTATTTAGTAAAACAAAACATCAATATTGCTGCAGGAATATAAATCGCAAAAGACTCAAAAAATCCCAGTCCCTTAATCACCTTTTGCTTTTCCATAATCTATTCCTATAATGCAAAACTTTCCGTTATGTTTTGCAACACAAACCAATAAGGACAGATGAATAGTTAGTCCTTTTTTCCTATTCGATACGCGATCAATTAGTTCCTCCTGTTCAATGAATATACATCATCACAGAATAGATTTCTTCGCTTTCTTTTGCTTTTCCAAAATGCAAAAGATATACTAAATGAACGCAATGAAGCAGCTAACTAAATACCCACTTCATGTTACGTATCCTATTCACATATCCTTAATGATAAAAATAGTATTCTTATTTCAGCACGTGTATTAGACGATATAAAGAAACTTGAATATTATAATATGCCTTCTCCGTATTCCCAACCTTTTCGCATTGGTTCTTTGATGTAAGCGTCTAATTCAGGACGTCCTACTGCCTTCATGTTTTCAGCATCATATTTTATGGTGCCACCAAATCGCTGAGCCAAAACACCAACCTGAGCCATTTCTACTAAACTGGCTGAATAATCGAAGTTTGATCCCGGAAGTGTACTATTTTTGATCGCAGCTACCCATTCCTGAACAGGCTTCTCTTCTTCGACTCTTGGGTAAGTTTGCGCTGGCATATTTTTAGCAAATTCTTCTGCTTCATCTTTGGGGACCAAGAGCATTGGCTTGTTTGGTCTCGGACCTGTGAATAAGGTCTTTTTTTCACCGATCATAATCATTCCGGAGGCCGGAAGTTCTTTGACTCCCCACTCAGGTTTAATTTCCGGTTTTTCAAAACCTTCGAACCATTTCATGGTAACGGGGGCCTTTTCACCACGAGCACCAAAATGCCAGGTTACGGCAGATTCTTCGGCCACAAAACTATGATCAGGCACCATATCTTTCACTACTGCTTCGACCGTATGTGGAAGACCAAGATCCAGCGCCCAAAATGGTGCATCCAGTGTGTGACAACACCAGTCTCCCAATTTACCATTTCCAAAGTCGAAAAACCCCCTCCAGGTTCTAGGCGCATACAAGTTACTAAAAGGACGAACTGCTGCCGGTCCTTGCCATACATCCCAGTCAAGACCCGCTGGCACAGTATCTACTTGAGGTGGAAACGACGTGGGCTTTTTAAAGAACCAGTCCCGTTCAAAATCAATTTTTCCCTGCCATGCTATGACTTCTTTTACCTGGCCAAGTACATCAGCTTCATACCATTCTTTCACCTGCCTGATTCCGTTTGTCGTGTGGCCTTGATTTCCCATCTGCGAAACTACACCATAATGCTTGGCGGCTTTCTTAAGTGTTCGCAATTGCCAGATATTATGTGCCAGTGGTTTCTCAACAAATACATGCTTACCAAGTTCCATTGCTGCCATGGCTGCAGGGAAATGGGTGT
>JAHEMV010000194.1 GCA_024643455.1 Cytophagales bacterium | reverse complement strand
CTGCATTTCGCCAAACTAAATATCCATTGCTTAATCCTGAGCTATGTGAAAGCAGTTCTCTTAGAGTAATTCCATTGAAGAGAGTTTTGTCATCAAAGCTTTTAATCGGCTTATAGGAGGTAATGGATACGTCAAGATCAAGCACATCGTCATCATGAAGTATTTGTGCTAAGGTTCCAGTAAATGACTTTGTCGTTGATGCAATATAGTAAGGTGTTGATTGGGTTACTTCTATCTGATTCTCTGCATCTGCAAACCCATAAGTTCCTATGTGAACAATTTCATCACCTTTGACTATAATAATTGAAAGACTGGGAATGCCCTTAATTTGATCCAGTGCATAGTGAGATAAATCATCTATGCCATTCTTCAGATCGTTGGAATTATTACAGCTAAGCAGTAATAATAAAAGCCCAATAAGTATTATTGATTTTTCCGTTTTCATAGAGAGATTTTAATTACACATAACGGTATGGCTATGCGCTGAGTACTGAAGGGCATTGCGTATAGGTGTTGTTGTATGCCTTTTTTCTTATTCTATTAAGCTTTTGATACAAAATACATTTCAATTTCTCCCTTTCCTTTTGCTTCTACTTTTCCTCTGCTTTCGAAAGTGAATTCAGCATCATATTTCAACAACTCAAAAGTGCTTTGGCTGATATTCACTTCCCCAACTCCACCAGAAGACTCCATTCTGCTGGCGGTGTTTACTGTATCTCCCCATATATCGTACTGGAATTTTTTCACCCCCACGATACCGGCAACTACCGGGCCTGTGTGAATACCAACGCGCATTTCGAAAGCGAGTTTTCCTTCAGCATCCATTTTAGTTTTTCGTTGGCTGATGAATTGCTGCATTTCCAGAGCAGCCAAGACCGTATTTTTAATTGAATCATCTGTAGTAACAGGCAAACCGCCAGCCGCCATATACGCATCGCCAATGGTCTTGATCTTCTCAATTCCATACTCACCCATTATGCCATCAAAAGCTTCAAAGCAGGTGTTGATCTCAGCTACTAATTCTTGCGCATTCAGTTTCTCGCTTGCGGCTGTAAATCCTTTAAAATCGGTAAAGAGAATGGAGACCATTTCAAAATCTCGAGCATCGACTTTCCCTTTTTCCTTGAGTTCAGCGGCAATGTCCGCAGGAAGGATATTGAGCAATAATTTTTCGGAGCGGTCTTTCTCTACCTGGAGTGTAGCCTTTGACTTTCGCACATATCGCAGTCGACTAAAGACACCTCCTCCTAACGCAAGCAGTAATAAGGAAGAGCCAATCAGAATGTTCCTTGTTCTGTTTTTCTGGCGTACTTCTTCTTGGTGGGCTTCTTCTACCAAGCGGGTTTCTTCAGCTGTGGCTAGGCTATCGGCCAACACTTGCTTTTCAAACTCCATTTGTTGAAGTTTATTACTTGCATCTTCCTCTGCTAGCGCATTCTGGGTCAATAATAATTTTTCATGATACACGAGCGCCTTATTACCATTGCCTAAGGCCTTATAGGCATCATACAAACATTCGCAGGCATTTTTCTGCACATTCACAGATTCCATTTCTTCACTCAAAAGCAGGCCTTTTTCACACAAGCTTGCCGCTTTTCGATGCTCTCCTATACGGTTATATAATGAACCGAAATTCGCGGAACATTCTGCGATTCCATTGTCATCGTCTAATTCTTCGTATATTTTTAAAGCTCCTTCAAAATCAGATTTCGCATCTTCATTTTCGCCAATCGCACTATAAATTTTTCCTCTGTAATCGAGTCCATTGGCTAAAAATCTCCTATTCCCGATATCTTCGGACATTTGTATTCCCCTATTGCTAAAGATCAACGCTTTTTCCATTTCACCCAATTCATAATAGCACCCGGCCATATTGATGTCCGTTCCGGCAGCGACCACTTCGTTACCTAGTGATTTATTCAATTCTAAGATGCGGTTGTAGTATTCCATAGATTTAGCGTGATCTCCCAAAATGGTATATATGATTGCAATTCCATTCATAGAACCGAGGATCCCCATTTGGTATTTCGCTTCTGTATGGATCTTCAAACTCTTCTGGTAGTGATCCAGCGCCTGGATATTCCGGCTGCGAATGAGAAAGGAAAAGGCCTGTTGGCTCAATGCTTTCCCCATATACTTGGTTAGTCCTT
This sequence comes from Cytophagales bacterium, assembly GCA_024643455.1. Taxonomy (GTDB): domain Bacteria; phylum Bacteroidota; class Bacteroidia; order Cytophagales; family Cyclobacteriaceae; genus JAAUQL01. The sequence goes on along the minus strand of JAHEMV010000194.1, from coordinate 6,749 downwards.
TGGCTTCCGCGAAATCGTATTGTTCCTGATATAGATAATAAGCGGAATCCGGCTGACTGAAAAGATATCCTTTCTCTGCTACCTCACCTATGGCAATTAAACGCGTTGTATCATGTGCACTCTGGTCATTCCAGATTCTGAAAAGAGAATCCAGGTTGGTTTGGGCAAAAGTTCCTTTCGCATAGAACAAAGCGAAAATAATTGCAGTAAAAAGAATTCTTTTTTTCAATAGAGATTTGGTTAAATACTGAAAACCTCACCCACAATCTTCTATAGGAACAGGTTTGGTTGAATATACTCATAAACAATATGAGTTTATTAGCAAGTGGCACACAACGGTCTCGGCTATGAGTAGTTTCGTGGGTTATCACTTAATTTTGCAAGTACACACCAAGCTGAAAATCCGTTGAGATTTTCAGAAGTAGGCGAGAACAAGCAATTACTTATAGCCATTGTTGTGGTTCGTTTTATTTGAATTCCCCTCTATTTACATCTTTAATAAATTTCACTAATGCAGGGAAATAAGTTTCAGGGTCGTCAAATTGAGAACAATGACTTCCGTTTGTAGTAACACTTCTTCCATTTTGCACTTCTTTAGCCATCCACTCCATATATTTTGGGTCCATCGTGTCATATTTAGCACCAAGCATTAAGGTTGGCACTTTAATTTCTTTTAGTCTATTTGACACGTCCCAATTTTTTAAGGATGCATTGCCTGTCATTCCAAATTCACTATGACCTTGCATGAAAACATAAATATTTGGATTTAAATGCTCAAAAAGTAGGTTAATTGATTTTGGCCATTTTTCTAAAGGCATTCTCAAAATATGTTCGGTATAATAATTATTCATTAAAAGCTCGCCATATCTCGGGTTGTCAAAATCGTTGTTCTTTTCCATATCCATAATTTCCTTAAAAACTTCAGGCTCCATTTGTGGACCTAAAACCTCATTGGCATATTTGGTATAAGCTGGTGCACTAGCCATCATATTTGAAATGATAAGTCCCTTTAAGTTCTCCTGATATTTTAAGGCGTACTCCATGGCCAACATTCCACCCCAAGATTGACCGAGCAGATAGAAATTATCTTTATTAAGGTTCAAGGCTTTTCGGACTTGTTCTACTTCTTCCACAAAGTGTTCCGTTGTCCAGAGTGTAGAATCGTTGGGCTTGTCGCTATAGTAGGAATCGAGTTGGTCGTAATAAATGTATTCGATTTCTTCGTTTGGCAAGTAACCATCAAAGTTTCCAAATTCCTCGTGAGTTCCACCAGGACCACCATGAAGCAGTAATACACGCATTTTGGGATTATTTCCCATACGTTTTGTATAAACATTAAAAGTGCCTTTTGGCGTTTCGACAGGAATCATTTTAATCCCACCAGTAATTTGGTCATCGCTATTGGAATAATCAAAATAACTGCTTTTTTCAATATTTGAAGTCTGCTTTTTCTCATGATTTGAACACCCTTGGAAAATAAAAAAGGCAAAAGCAATAAATACTAAATTTTTCATGTTTTATGATTTTAAGTTAGTTTCTGTTTGGTAATGAACCACAACGGTCGGTCTGCCGGTTGACGCATTGCTTTCGCGTAGCTTCAGCGAATCAAGGCCGGGCGGTTTTGGTTGATATCAACATGAAGGTAAGAAAAAGGTAGTTGGGTTGCAAAAGCGTTAGCCTGCGAACTTAATCGTGCCGCAGTCGTGAGAAGTCGGTGTCGACCAGCATGGTCGGCAACCGGCTGTTATAACCTGCTTGGCGGAATTTCAGAGAATAATGTAAAGTAAGTACAAAGCTATTTGTTAATCTTCTTTATTGATTTTGCCAATTCTTCAAAATCTTTAGATTTCAAATTATAAGATATAGCAACATATTTGCTATACACAATTTGTCCGGTTTTACTATTGAAAATTGTGAGGAACTTACTAGCAGCACTTCTAGTGTAAATTAAATAATAGATAGGTTTGTTTGACTCTAAAATCAATTTGCCCAAATTTTCAGCAGAAGTTGATTCATATTTATAGGGATAGTCTTCCATCAATTCCTTCAAGTCTAATTTACCAGAGGTTTCTCCTTTCTTAGGATTATATTCAAGCAAGCAATAATCAGGTATAAGCAGCGTGTTTGTTGATAAATTGGTCAATTCAGAATTTCCAGTTTCTTGAGCAAATAATTCCCTATTGGTATTTGCTACCAAATAATCATTTACACACTGGAAGTAGACTTTCAAGAGTCCTGGATTCCAATTTGAAAAGTTTGCTTCATTGTAAAAGTAACTGGATGATGACTTGAACTTTAATACATCGGACGTTTTTTTGAAGTCTACATATGTAATTTGCAATTCTAAACGTGAATAATACTCTTCAATATCTTTGCCTTTTTTACTTTTCGCAGGTCTCCACAACGAAAGGTAAATATGCATTGTCTCGTATCCGCCGCCACCTGTACTTTCTACAGTTGTAAGTAGTCCGGTGATCGAGATTCTATTTGCTCCGGTAAAATCATAACTCTGTGATTCAGAGTAAGGAATAATATGTAAATCTGAAAAAGTCCAAACTTCTTTAAGTGCAGTTTTTAAAGTTTCAATATCATCACTGTCTTTACAAATAAAAACTGTTTTTGAGGATTGCAAAATTTTAAGTTGTTCGGGACTTATCTTACTGATAGTAGATGGCATTATTTGAGTTGAGAAACCTACTCCAATCTGGGCTGTAGATTGTAGCATAGAAAATGTCAAAACCAAAGCAAGTAAATATCTTATCATGATTTGAAGGTTAAGTAAAGTGAGATTAGATTGATCGGGTAATGATAAATAAAAAATGTTGAAAAATCTTACTTGTTAAATTTCGTCAAGTGGGTTATAACGGTGTGCCGGTTGATGCCGGGCGGTTGAGACCGAATTGTTATTCGTTTAGTCTAAGATACAAAAAGATGCAGAACAGCTGTTGTAATTTTCGGAACAACAGCTGGTGAATGATTTGCCTGGCGGCAAACGGCTGTTAGCTGCTTGACTTATAATGACAGTTCGTCAATCCTAGCTAAAAGTTTGAATATGAAAAACTTCTGCTATCTTTAAATTCTTAAAATGTAATAAGATTCTAACCCTAAATAAATATAATTAATTAACATGAAAAAACTTTACACCTTAATTTGCTCCCTATTGATATCCATTTCCTCCTTGTATGCTCAGAATATCATTGAACTCCATTCCATTGCCAACCTTCGTCAACCTTTAGGCGATGCAGGTTATACCCTTGATGGCATCCATATGACCGATTCACGCAGCAAGATCGAGAACGCCACAAATTTTGGTGCTTCCGGCACTTATCAGAAATCGATACTCATCACGGATGCATATCCATTCTCCGGTGATCTGGAGTCCATGAGTTCATCACCGATCGACATGTTTTATTTCGGGATCTTTGATAATGCCAATGCCAGTCTGAATACTTTTACCACAGCTGAAATAGATACTCTATTTAACTGGTCGGTACGTGGTGGTAAACTTATCATAGGTGCCGGTTCACCTAGCCTTCCATTATTCAATCCTGATGTGCTGAACTCCAAATGGGGTTTTGATCTGGCATTACTGTCACCCACAGCCATCAGTCCTACCACAGCAGGTAATAATTCCACATTGTTCAACGGTCCATTCGGAGTGGTGATCTCGGCTTCCCAGGGAGGCGGATCACAGGGGTACTTCACTACCTACCCTTCTAACGCAGTGATCCTTGCAGATAATGGTTCAGGCAGTCCCACCTTATACCTTGATTGCAATACTTTGGATCTGGTTGTGGCTGATGGAGATGCTTATACCGATCTTGGTGGAATCACTTTCGGAAATGCGATCACTTCCAACAACGACAGGCTTTGGGCAAACACCATTGCTTACATGGATGAACTTCAGGATCCCCCTGTCATAACCCAGAACGGTAATTCACTATCCACAGGGACATACCTTTCGTACCAGTGGTTTCTGAATAGTTCCGCTATTCCGGGAGCTACAAATAGCACCTATACCCCCACCCAACCCGGAAATTATTCCGTGGTGGTGAACATGGACTGCGGATGCAGCAATGTGGCATCAGAGCAAGTGTTTGTTGTGGGCGATAACGAACCGGGATCACCAGTTTATTTCGATTTCTCGCCCAACCCTGCCAATGATCTCATCACCATCCTGAATGCAGATCGCGCTATCAACACTATTGAGATCCATGACCAGCTGGGACGTTTGATCATGAGTCAGCAGATTGTTCAGGACCACAGTGGTGACCACTCAGTGGACATCTCAGTATTGCAAAGTGGCCTGTTCTACCTTTCGGTTTATAGCGGCAACGGGGTTGTATCCACCAAAAAACTCATGAAATACTAGTCGGGCCGACTTTCCTGCTTCATGGTAAAAAAAATCCTTGTACTGTTTTTGGTGATATGTGGCACAACTGCTGGTGCGCAGACCGATCCCGATTCGCTCCGTAATGTTTGGAACGATGAAAGTTTGGCTGATACCAGCCGCATGAACGCGCTTCGCAAATTGATCTTCGATCACTATGTATTCCCAAACCCGGACTCTTCCATTATTCTTTCCAATGAATTGCTTGATTGGGCAGGGGAAGCTGGGCAGCGTAAGTTCGAAGCTGAGGCACACAATGCACTTGCTGTTGGATATTCTAAAAAAGGGGATGACCAGAGCGCCATAGAAAATAACCAGATGGGCCTGGAGATCGCGGCAGAAATAAGTGATAGTTTAGTATTGGGGAAATGCATTTCAGACTTAGGAGTTTCCTACTTGAACATGGGAAGGGTACTTGATGCATATAATGCCTTCCAGAAAGGAAGAACCATAAACAAGGCAATTGGCAACAAATTGTATGAATCCTATAATATTGGGAATCTTGGTAACGTCTATTATAATTTAGGGGAATTTGAACGGGCCAAAGAAATGTACCTTGAACATCTCGAAATCAACAGGACCCTGAATGATAAACAGGCCACTGCAGCGGCAGCAGGAAATCTTGGTGATGTTTATAAAGAACTGGGTGATACCGCCAAGGCAATTGATCAGTACCATAAAGGTCTTAAACTTGCAAGAGAAAGTGAGTTCATGCAAATTGAGACCATTGCTAATCTAAACCTTGCAGATATATATACTGATCTGAACAAACTCGAACTCGCAACGGAACATGTACAAGAAATGAAAAGACTTGTCAACTTACTGGGTTCGCCACTTTTCCAGGCTGTGGCAACTATCCTCGATTGTAAGATCGAATATGCCAAGGGGAATTATTCAACTGCACTTTCGAAATGTGAAATTGGCCACCAGATGATCATCCCGTTTCAGTATCCGCACGTTGAGATCGAAGCAGTAACTACTTTGTACCAAGTGAATAAAAAGTTGAAAAATAGTGATGTAGCACTCCGGTATCATGAACAGATGCTGGAACTTCAGAAGAATATTCAGACCGATGAGGCGAAAACAGAGATACAACGCATAGAGTTCAACAACCAGTTGAAAGCAGACAGTCTCGCCCAGATTGAGAAAGAGCGACAGATAGAACTTGCCCATCAGGAAGAGGTTCGGAAAAAGAACCGGACAAAGAATATACTACTAGGTTCCGGTCTTATTCTGATGCTGATAGCCGGAACACTATTCAGTCAGAACAGGCAGATCTTAAGATCCAGGCAAAAACTCCAGCTGGAAAAAGACCGGTCAGAGAACCTGCTACTTAACATTCTTCCTGCAGAAGTTGCTGAGGAGCTTAAAGAAAAAGGACAGGCCGATGCACGCGACTTTGAGATTGTGTCGATCCTGTTCACAGACTTTAAAGAATTCACGGAAACATCGGAAAAATTCACTGCCACCGAACTGGTGAATGAGATCAATTATTGCTTCAGCGGATTTGATATGATCATGGAACAGAACGGGGTCGAGAAGATCAAGACCATCGGAGATGCCTATATGGCAGCAGGCGGACTGCCCGTTCCTTCAGATAACTCTACCAAAAGAACGGTGAAGGCGGCATTGGAGATGCAGGATTTCATCAAAAAACGTAAATTAGAGAATGACAAACAGGGTATGCCAGCCTTTGAGATGCGGGTGGGCATCCACACCGGACCAGTGGTGGCAGGCATTGTAGGGGTGAAGAAATTTCAATACGATATCTGGGGTGACACGGTCAACACAGCCAATCGCATGGAAACAAACAGCGAGCCGGGTAGAGTGAATATCAGCCGGCAAACCTATGAACTGATAAAAAATAATTCTGACTTCTCGTTTGAAAGTCGAGGGTATATAGAAGCAAAAGGAAAAGGTGAGATAGAGATGTGGTTTGTAAATTATAAGTCAATCAGCTAACGGTCTGCCGGTTGACGCCGGGCGGGTTTTGATTTGAATAGATTAAAACTAACGAAAATTTTGGTAAAGGGATAAATCGTTAGCCTGCGAACTTTTCGTGCCGCAGGCGGAGAACAGTGGTTGTCGGCCCGCTGGTCGGCAACCGGCTGTTAGCAGTTGCAAGGCCGCCCCAATAAAGGCTGGCTGCAAGAGCCTCCGCCACAAACCCTACCCAGGGCTATAGCCAAACTTTCTCAAACAACAGGGTACAAAGCTTAAAGCGGAGTGATGCGGGTTGAGAGGAGCAACGTTGAGAAGAAAATCAACTCTTTGAATTCGAAACGGCATAATGACGAATCACCCGGACGATAATTATGGAAGCGTCGCCATCGGAGAGCGGGTTGTCAACCTGTCAAAC
>JAHEMV010000689.1 GCA_024643455.1 Cytophagales bacterium | reverse complement strand
CGGATAAACCCGGATACTGGATTTGTGATGAATTTCAAGGATTTAAACAAGATCATAAAGGTTGAAATTCTGGAAAAAGTGGATCATAAAAACCTAAATCTGGATGTGGATTTTATGAATGGTAAATTGCCTAGTTGTGAAAATCTCATAATGGAATTTTGGCAAATATTAGAGCCAAGAATTAATGATATCACTGGCGGGCAAACCCGGTTGCATTGCATCAAACTAAAAGAAACAAATAAGAATTATGCCGAGTATTATGGCGAATAATTAATAGGTTTAACCCTACCACGACCACAATGAAATATTATATAATCGCTGGCGAACGCTCGGGTGATCTTCATGGATCTAACTTGATAAAGGCCCTGAGAAAGGAGGACCCTGATGCACTGTTTAGGGGTTTTGGTGGGGATTATATGATTGAGTCTGGAGCCAAGGTTGTTGTCCATTACAAAGAAATGGCAGTGATGGGACTTGTTGAGGTTTTGAAAAATATTTTTAAGATTAAAAAATACATGTCCTTATGCGTCAAGGATATTCATGCTTTTCAACCTGATGCCATTATTTTTATTGATTTCGCTGGTTTTAATTTGCGTATTGCCTCTAAAATACATGATTTGGCCATTAAGAAATTTTACTATATATCTCCAAAAATTTGGGCATGGAATCAGAAGAGAGCATATAAAGTGCGAGATAATATTGACAAGGCCTTTGTCATTTTACCATTCGAAGAGCAGTTTTATGCCAAGTTTGGAGTCAATGCAAAATACGTAGGTAATCCTGTAATGGATGCAATCAATTCATTTCAACCTGATAAACAATTCTTTTTAAAACACAAAATCATTGATACCGATGGCATTATTGCACTTTTACCAGGAAGCAGAAAACAAGAGCTTCTCCAATTATTGCCTAAAATGGCTGAGGTAACACGTGAGTTCCCTAAAAAAACGTTTGGTTTGTCCATGATTGGTAATTTGCCACAAGAATTATATGATATTGCACTTAAGGAACCTAATGTGGTTCCAGTAATGGAAGACAATTATAATCTTCTCTTAAATGCAGAAGCAGCGATTGTGACTTCCGGAACTGCAACTCTTGAAACAGCACTCTTCGATGTCCCCCAAGTGGTGATTTACCGAACAAGTAATCTGAATTATGCCATTGGAAAGCATTTTGTTAAAGTAGATTTTATATCCCTGGTCAACTTGATCGTCAACGAAGAGGTAGTAAAGGAGCTTATTCAGGACGACTTATCTGCTGCTGCAATTAAGATGGAATTGAAACATATTTTGGAAGATGAATCAAGGAAAAGTGCGATTGGAACTGGATATAAAAAACTCCGAAAAATACTTAGCGGTGATAATGCTTCCATAAATACCGCTAAGTCAATATTTGATATACTTTCAGTAAAAAGGAGTGAATTTTCTTAGAAAATATTAGGCTACTTTAAGTTTATTCACTCTTGATTTTTCAAATTTTTGGATCGCATATTCTTTTGTAACGATTAATTCCTTTACATCCTTTCTGGATGGAAGTTCAAACATGGCGTCATTTACTATTGCTTCACAAATTGAGCGAAGTCCACGTGCTCCAAGTTTATATTCTACCGCTTTATCAACAATGTATTCCAAAGCCGATTTTCTGAATTCTATTTTTATTCCTTCCATGGCAAAAAGCTTTGTATATTGTTTAGTCAAAGCATTTTTTGGTTCTGTCAGAATAAGAGATAATGTCTTTTTATCCAATGGATCCAAATAGGTCAAAACGGGCAATCGGCCTATTAATTCTGGAATCAAACCAAATCGTTTCAAATCTTGTGCATTCACGTATCTGAGCACATTTTCATCATCGATTTCATGACGATTTTCAGCCTCACTATTGGAGGTAAATCCAAGAGGTGTAGTATTTAGTCTTGATTCAATTATTCGAGTTATTCCATCAAAGGCTCCGCCACATATGAACAATATGTTTTGAGTATTCAATGAGATCATTTTCTGATCAGGATGTTTTCTGCCACCTTGAGGCGGGACATTTACAGCAGTACCTTCAAGTAATTTTAATAATGCCTGTTGAACCCCTTCTCCGCTGACGTCACGAGTTATCGAAGGGTTATCAGACTTCCTGGAAATTTTATCCAACTCGTCTATATATACTATGCCTCGTTCAGCTTTATCTACTTCGTAGTTTGCTGCTTGCAAAAGTCTTGTAAGTATACTTTCTACATCTTCTCCAACATAGCCTGCCTCTGTTAGTACAGTAGCGTCAGCAATGCAAAATGGAACCTGAAGCATATTAGCCAGTGTTCTGGCCAGATATGTTTTTCCTGTCCCGGTCTCACCAACCATGATAATGTTTGACTTTTCGATGATGATATCATCATCAGGATCCGTTTTCTGCATCAATCTTTTATAATGATTGTACACTGCAACTGAAATTA
>JAHEMV010000688.1 GCA_024643455.1 Cytophagales bacterium | reverse complement strand
AAACCACAACATGACTACAATCTATGATAATTTTCAGTATCATTGAAAGCATCCTTGTCATTTGAATAGCGGGTTATAAATTTCTGCAAGTCATCCGTTGAGGCGGTAATGACAACATAAGCATCGTCATCATCCTTATCACCAGGAATTTCATGAGCCAGACGAATTTTATTTTCATGAAATAGTTTGATTAATCGTTCATTATCAAATTCCGTAAGGGCAATTTTACCATTCAGTATATCAAATTTCATAAACGTATGAACCGGGATATAATTTCTAAACATATTATCAAGCCCTTCACAATCCCCTCCAGAAAAAAATGAACAATCGCCATCTGGAAAAAGATCTATAAAATACTGATTGCCTAATTCAATGAGCCCCATTACAAATTCCACGGTATCTTTGCCTTCGATAAGGGTAAACTTGTACATTTGATCTTTTAGGGTATCAATGTTCACAAAGGTTTTCGTATCGGTATCACTCTGCCATCTTCCAATAATATCGGTCTTGACTAACAAGTCTTTTTTATTATACAAAGGATGAAGCGAGAATATACCGCAACCGGACATAAGCAAGGTGATGCTCAAAATGAAAATAGGAATGGAAATACGATGCTTTTTCATGACTTTATTTTTTGTTGATGATTCAAAGTGAATATATAGCGTCAAATTCTCCAAAAAATATCGATAACCTTGATTTTATTCAGGTTGAAATGGTAATTTCAACAGGTTTGTTTTTTAAAAAAATACCTAAACGCTAAAAAATTAAGGTTTATCCAGGAAATACAAATTTAAAGTCTTCTGTATGCTAAATAAATATTGATGAAAAAATGCAAAGGAGTTATATCTGCTGGAGATCCGATAACTGCAGAAGTGGGAGCAGAAATCCTTAAAGCTGGCGGCAATGCCTTTGATGCGGTAATCGCTGCTACTTTCATGTCTTTTGCTGCCAGTTCGTCCATTACTTCTGCAGGTGGAGGTGGTTTTCTACTTGCCCATCCCGACAAGGGCAAGGATGTCATTTATGATTTTTTTGTTCAAACTCCCATCAATAAAAAGGAAGCATCGGAACTTGATTTCCACCCAATAAACGTAGATTTTGGAGATAAAACTCAAGAATTCCATATCGGTCTTGGTGCTGTAGCTACTCCGGGAAATATAGCTGGACTATTCGATATCCATAAGGATTTGGGATCCATGCCCATGACCGAGATCATGGCTCCCGTGCTGGAACGCATGAAAAAAGGTATAAAAATCCATAAGCAAACCAAGTATCAAATTGATATCCTCACTCCTATTCTGTCTAAAACGGAAACCGGAAAGCTTATATACCTTAAAAACCATGAGCCAATTGTAATTGGTGATCGCTGCTATTTTCCACAAATGATGGATATTTTTGATTTTTTATCCAGAACCGGACCAAGAGAGTTTTACGAAGGAGAAATCGCCCAAAATATTTCAGCGTTATGTGAGCAAGGCGGTGGTCATCTTTCAACTGATGATTTTAAATCATACAAAGTTTTTAAGAGAAATCCTCTTGAAGTAAAGTATCGCAACGCGAAAATACTTACAAATCCACCACCAAATACTGGAGGTCCTTTGATAGCGTTTTTACTCAAACTATTTGAGCATGCTACTTTCGATAGATTGGATTATGGAAAGACAAAACATTTACAGGCCATGACCGAAGCAATCCGCTTTACGGATTTGACTCGTAAAGAAAAGCTGAAAAAAAATGAGATTGATGAAATAACTGCTCTATTATTTGATCCTGAATTTTTAAAAACTGCGAAACAATCATTCATTAATTCGTTGCATAAATCTGGAAATACTACCCATATCAGTACCATTGATCACCAGGGGAATGTTGCCTGCTGTACCACTTCAGTTGGTGAAGGGTGCGGGCATTTTATACCAAATACGGATATCATGCTTAATAATATGCTTGGTGAAGATGACCTGAATACATCAGGTTTTCACAACTGGAAAACGAATACCAGGATGAGTTCAATGATGAGTCCGACCTTTGTTCTTCAGTCTGACGGAGCTATGATGGGGCTAGGCTCAGGAGGATCGAATAGAATCCGTTCAGCTATCGCTCAAGCCATTGTCAACTATCTTGATTTTCAGCTACCATTTGATGCGATAGTAAATAATCCCCGGATTCACCTTGAAAATAACCATCTCGATATCGAACCAGGATTCAGAATGGAAGAACTGGATAAATTAAAACTCCCTGCAGGAGTGGAAAAATTTTACTGGAAAGAACAAAATATGTATTTTGGCGGCGTCCATGCTGTTTTTATAGATGAAAAAGGCGGATTATCCGGGGCCGGTGATCGCAGACGAGCTGGATGTGTAATTAATGTTTTTTAAATGAATCGATACAGATATTCTATCGCACTTATTTTACTGTTCATTTTTTCTTCCTGTTCAGATGAA
>JAHEMV010000193.1 GCA_024643455.1 Cytophagales bacterium | reverse complement strand
TAAAACGGTTCCCATATCATTGGTTTTACTCACTATGGTTTGGGTTTGTCCCATTATAAATGCGGTAACATCATAATACAAATTTTCATTCTTTGTATTTCCCCTGAATCCGATTTCATAACTAATCCCTTTTTCAGCTTCCAGATCGGTATTGATACCGCCATCGCTGGTACGCACCTCCTCGGTGGTGGGTGGAGAAAATCCCGTACTGATCGAACCATGAATCGAAAGGGTATTGGTAAGCTTCCCAACGATGCCCAATCTTGGCATGAATTCAGGATTAAATTTTCTGTTAATCTGATAGCTGGTATCCAGTTCCACATCGCGGATTCGGTTGATGTCGTAATTCAAATAGTTAAGACTTGCCCCTACATTAAGGATCCATTTGTCCGATAAATCCATATCCATTTGTAGAAAGCCAAAAGACTGAAGTGATTTCAATTCATCCTCATACCTAAGTGTATCCGCATAGCCTTCGACGTTTCCATGATTAGAAGCCTGCAAATCGCCATAGTTTATTTCAGCTCCGGTTGTGAAAGTTGTCGGTAGTGACCCAAGCATTGTTCGGAGGTTAAAAGAGGTTCGTCCCCCATAGGAACGTAATTTTTCCAGTTCGTAATTATTGATAAAGGGATTTTCCTTGATGCCATTGCTGAAAAACAGCGAGGTTGTATTTTTTATTTTTTCATTCCACTCGTAATCTTGCACGATTCCTGCCAGGAAGTTCTGATGGTCAATTGATGAATTTTTTGCTGCTGCACCTGGCCTGGCCTGCTGTGGATTTTCATCGTATTGAGTTCGATTCAAACCACCCGGAGTTTGATAAAACAAATCTGAATACAACATCTGGGCAGTTAATGCTCTTTTGGGAGAAGTATAAAAAGTACCACTCATTTGTATTACTTCCCTGTCGGAATTGGTGTGATCACGATATCCGTCCGCTTTTTGTTTGGCATATCTAATGGAAAATCGATGGTTTTCATCACCATTATTCAGGTTTGCAGTTACCTTATGAAAGCCAAACGAACCTGCTGTGTAGCCAATATCTGCGGTGAGTGGTTTCACGCTGGTAACGTCACTATAGATATTCATCGCGCCACCAATACCTGCACCATAAATACTTCCTGCAGGACCCTTAATGGTTTCTATCCTGCCGATGTTGTTCAGATCTATGACGTTAAGTGGTGTATTCCCATTTGGGTCCGTGAATGGGATGTCATTCCAATAAACTTTCACATTACGTACTCCAAACGGTGCCCTAAGCAAATTTCCCCGGATACTCACCCTATAGCTCGATGGAGAACGTTCTTCAAAGCGTATTCCCGGAAGGGTGTTCATGGATCTCACAAGCGATTCGTCATTAAATCGGGCCAAAACCAACTTGGAGTTGATGGCATAGGAGCCTGCAATTTCCGAAAGTTTGCGTTCATTTTCGTAACCGACGACAGTCAGGGTATTGAGTAATTGATAGTCCGGTTCCAGGTAAACGATATTTTGGCCTTCCTTTAAAATATAGGCTATGGTTTTATAACCAATGAATGAAATGCTCAGGTTTTCACCTACTTTAAATTCTGAAATGGGCACCACCCCATCTATACCCGATATCCTTCCTACTCCTGAGCCAGTTATTATAGTAGCCCCAACAAGTGGCTTATTTGATTCCAGATCTTTAATAATAAGTGTGTTCTGTGCCATTGCAGCACCAAAAAAAACACAAGTGATCGTTAAGCTTAAAAAAAGTACTTTCATGTGAATATGTCCTTATTGTTAGTCCCTGCAAGTTAAATATATATTTTCGTTTAACACCAAGAAGAGATCATCACCTGCATTTTTCAAAGCATAATGCACATATCAATAAAACCTATAAAAAGCAAAACACACATTTACCACAAATCATATTTTAGTGTACCTTTGAATTTCAAAAAAAATTCTTTCGTACAACCAATGCAAAGTCGAATAATCTGATGAGAAAAAAATTGTTACAAACCGGTGCAGATGAACTGACCTATGAAATTCGCGGTATTGTAAAAAAAGCTGAACAACTTAAAAAACTAGGCAGGAAGATTCAATGGGAAAATATAGGTGATCCGGTTCAGAAAGGAGCCAAATTACCTTCATGGATAAAAGATACTATTAGCGAGTTGGCGCAGCAGGATGACTCATATAGTTATTGCCATTCGAAAGGAGTATTGGAAACCAGGCAGTTTCTAGCTAAGAAAAACAACGCGATGGGCGGGGTACAAATTACTGAAGACGACATTCTGTTTTTCAATGGATTGGGTGATGCAATTGCTAAAATATATCAATATCTTGTTCCTCCAGCACGGATCATCGGTCCATCTCCTGCCTATTCGACTCACTCTTCGGCGGAGGCAGCACATGCCAACGACCATCCGATCACGTATAATCTGGACCCACAAAACAATTGGTTGCCAGATATGGATGACCTGTACAATAAGGTGAAGTTTAATCCGAATATTGTTGGAATTCTCATCATCAACCCTGATAATCCGACAGGGATGGTGTATCCATTGGAAATTTTAAAACGATTTGTAGCCATTGCTAAGGAGTTCGATTTGCTCCTTATCAGCGACGAAATTTATATTAATGTCACGTACAATGGAGCGAGGGCTTATTCACTTGGTCAATATATCGAAGATGTACCAGGAATTGCTTTGAAGGGTCTTTCTAAGGAAGTTCCGTGGCCAGGTTCACGATGTGGCTGGGCAAAATTTTATAACCGGAAAAATAGTAGTGAATTTGATAAATTGTGTACCACACTCGAAAATGCAAAGATGATCGAGGTATGTTCAACGAAATTGCCACAGTTGGCTATACCAAGGATTATGGGAGATGCCAGATATCAGGATCACCTCAGGAGCAACAATGAAAAAATTGGCAGGAGAAGTAAGTTGATTACAGACATTTTGATTAAATGTGATGGAATTTATTTTAATCCTACGTCAGGTGCATTTTACAATACCATTGTTTTCAAAGAAAATGTGATCAACAATAAGCAGACACTAAAAATCGATGAACCGGAGATAAAAAAAATGGTAGAGGATTGGGTAAGTCAGCCAGAAGTGCTTCCCGATAAGCGATTTGTGTATTATTTGCTTGCAGCTAAAGGAATCTGCGTGGTGCCTATTTCTTCATTTTGTTCGGATCTCCGAGGATTTCGGGTGACGCTTTTAGAAGACAACGAGGAAACGTTGGTCTCTACCTTTACCGGAATTAGTGAAGCGATTAAAGAGTATATTGGTAGTTGATTGAAAGTTGAAAGTTGTGGTTGTTAGAATAACAAAATACCAACAACTTTCAACTATCAGCTAAAAAGTACAAAGCAGCTTTTTAAACCTCCCCTTCGTACACATATCCGATGCTTTCAACTTTGTTTTTCACCTGGTCAAGATCTATGGATTCACCAGTCATTTTGACTTTTCCACTTTCGAGATCAATCTCTATATTTTCAATTCCTTCGATGGAAGAAAGGTTATTCTGAACATTTGCTTTGCAATGATTACAAGTCATGCCATTTACCTTAATCGTTTTTTCTGTCATATCATTTATTATTTTAGTTTCATTGAGTTTAGTTCTATTAAAATATTTCTGGACATAACCATTGATCAATAACAGGATAAGGAGCACTGAAGAACCTACATTTAGCCAATATGGCAACATATGTGAGCCATGTCCGGTCACACTGTGATCCATATGAGAAGTAAACCATTCCCTTGGTAAAAATTCATTTACGATAATGCCAAAAATTAATGCTCCACCGATGATGGAGGCCAGGTAACTAATCAGTGTTTTTCTGCCAAGAACCTTACCGATCACGGTAATAGTTGCTGCGTTGGTTGCCGGGCCGGCCATCAAAAATACAATTGCAGCTCCAGGAGATAGACCTTTCATCAATAGTACTGCAGCGATTGGTACAGAACCGGTAGCGCAAACATACAAGGGTATGGATGCTACCAGAACGATCAGCATGCTTAGATATTCATTGCCGAGATAATTGGTAAAAAAATCATCTGGTATAAGCACGGCCATTAGTGCAGCAAGCAATAAACCAATAATCAACCATTTGGAAATATCCTGTAAAAACTCCACAAAGGCATAATGCAACATCACATTAAGCTTATTTCCAGGTTGTTTAGTTTCTTGGATTTTGACTGGTTTTTTATCTTCTTTTTCAGAAGGAGCGCTCTTCTCGATGGTATTGGTTACTAAACCCCCGATCACACCTGTGATCAGGGCAATAATTGGCCTGATGATGGCGAGTGGCAACCCCAATAGAGCATAAGTAGCAAAAATAGAATCCACTCCTGTTTGCGGAGTAGAGATCAAAAAAGAAACAGAAGATCCTTTGGAAGCACCATTTTTATAAAATGAAATTCCTGTGGGGATTACTCCGCACGAACACAAAGGCAATGGCACACCGATCAAAGCAGCGTTCAGTGTAGATCGGAAATTGTTTTTCCCAAGGTATTTTGAGACTTTATCTTTTGGAAAATAAACATATAATAATCCTGCTATGAAGAAGCCAAGTAATAAATACGGTGACATTTCCAACATCAACCCCCAAAGTGCTATGCCATAACCAACTATTATTTCTACCATATTTAAAAGTTAAATAATAAGGAAAGTAATTATCAGTGATGCAAAAGTACTATTTTACGATCAATTTCTTAAATGTCACCCTCCCAGAGTTTATAGATATAACTGTGAAACGGGGGCTTCTGTTATACCAATTATTTTCCACATGAAAACAATATTAAAACTTGAAGAGCTTGGTTTCGTAATACTTTCATTCCTCCTGTTTCTGCAATCTGAATTAAATTGGTGGTGGTTTTTTGTTTTACTTTTAACGCCTGATATTTCTATGTTGGGGTATTTGTTTGGGCCAAAGACAGGAGCAATTCTTTACAATCTATTTCATCATAGAGGGTTAGCTGTAATTTCGATTGCATTGGGCTACTATTGGAATATGGATATTTTATATATATCAGGTGTAATCATTTTGGGACACGCTTCTCTTGATCGCATATTTGACTATGGATTGAAGCATTATAAAGGTTTCAAATTTACCCACTTGGGAGAAATTACGAATTAAAATAATTTGGACTTTGAAGAATATCTGGTTCGTAAAATTTAACATTTTTCGTGCGATTCGATTTTTTATTTTCATTAGACATAATTATTAATTCAGGTTTTTACTATTAATTCATAACAAAATCAACAAAATTTGGTATTGAAATACAGCTGTATTTAACCCTTATGCTTTTAAATATTAGACCTATAGTACTTCTTTTTCTGATTTGCTTCAATTTCAGCAATGGATTTGGCCAACAGGTCAAAGATTCACAATACCAGATTGATAGCCTTAAAAGCCAAATGGTATATGCTGAGGACAGCATAAAGGTGGACCTGTTAAATCAAATCGCGTACAATTTTTACTATTACCAAAACGACTCAACGGACAAATATGCTCAAAAAGCCATTGATTTAGCTCAGGCTTTGAATTACAAAAAAGGACTTTCAGAGGCTCAACGGCTAATGGGTATTTCCTTCAAAGCCAAAAATGACGAACGCGCGGCAATAGAATGGCTTTTTAAAGGCTTGGAAACGGCACAATCGATTCATTACAATCAGGGAATAGCTGACAACCTCAATAGTATTGGAATTTTTTTTGCATCTGTTGAAGATCAGGATCAGGCTATCGTTTATTTCAAAAAAAGTCTGTTTTATCAAATAGAATCAAAAAACAAGCTTAGAGAAGGAATACTGTATTCCAATATTGCCTCATCGATGTTGGCCGGAAATAAACTCGACAGTTCTTATTACTACTTTCATAAAGCTGAAGCCATTATCGATTCTATTGGCATAGATCAATGGATCGCTATGATAAAAAGTAGAATCGGAGAATATTGGTACAAAAAGAAGGATTTCGAAAAAGCCGAGCAGTATGAGTTAAAGGCTAAGAAATTAAGTCAAAAGATAAATCAACCTGTTCACTTAAGGAAAGCCTACTATATTCTTGGTAAAATTTATACTGATCTCAAACAATACGACAAAGCGGAACCTATGGCAGACAAAGCCCTGGAATTAAGTATTGAAATAGGATTTATAAGTTATTTGGCGGAAGCTTATGATTTGGAATACAAACTCCACAAAGGCAAAAACCAATTTAAAACAGCGCTTCTCTACCATGAAAAATTTTATACTTATCGGGATAGCCTACGTCAGGATCAGATTATCAGTGAGTCTAACCTGGTACGATACCAGATTGAACTGGAGCAAAAGGAAAAGGAAAATTCATTATTGAGAAATGAAAAGAATATTCAGGATGCACAAATTATAGCCGATCAGGCACTAATTGAGCGGCAGACTATTATCGGTATCGCTATTATTACCACTCTTATATTAGTAACTATTTTAGCCATAATTTTTTTCTGGCTTCGACAAAAAGAACGGGATGCCAATGCAAAACTATTAACCTCCAACACCAAACTCGCAGAACAAAAGGAGGAACTTTCTGCCACGCTGCAGATGGTAGAACATCTAAACGCACAGCTTCAGGCTCAAAACAATACCTTAAATAAAACTGCCATTGTATCCATTACCGATCTGGAAGGAAACATCATTAGTGTAAATAAAAACTTCAGTGAAGTTTCCGGTTATAGCCGGGAGGAGCTTCAAGGGATCAATTCACGGGTATTAAACTCCGGGGAGCATCCTTCCGCTATGTTTGTAGAAATGTGGGAATCTATCAGAAATGGCGATACCTGGCGAGGAGAACTTAAAAATAGACGAAAAGACGGAGATTATTTTTGGGTAGATACAGCAATTGCACCAATTTTAGATGATGAGGGCAAACCCAAACAATTTTTTTCATTGCAGTTTGAAATCACAAAACGCAAAAATTACCTCAATCAATTGAGTGCCAAAAGTCTGGAATTGGAGCAACTCAACAAGCTAAAAGACAAATTATTATCCATTATTTCCCATGACTTCCGCGGCCCACTAAATTCACTAAGAGGCACATTGACTTTGTTTTTGAAAGGCGCACTATCAAATGAAGAGCTTGGGTTTCTAACCGAATCACTGGTAGAAAAGCTGGATAACACTTACAATCTGCTCGAAAATTTGTTGAATTGGGCAAAGAGCCAGATGCAGGGAATGAAGGTATACATCAAAGAAATCGATCTGAATGTCATAGCTTCGGACTGTTTTGACCTCCTTTCGCCAATAGCAGAGAAAAAATTGGTGAAAATGGAGAATAAAATTGTAGATCCAATTATTGCGCTTGCTGACAATGAAATGGTAAAACTTATTTTGAGAAACTTAATGTCTAATGCGATTAAGTTTACAACGGCTGGCAATAAAATTGTAATAGATGCTTCCATTGGTGAGGATTTTATAACTGTTTCCGTTAAGGACAATGGAATGGGAATAAGTAATGAAAAC
The DNA here is from genome assembly GCA_024643455.1 of Cytophagales bacterium. Taxonomy (GTDB): domain Bacteria; phylum Bacteroidota; class Bacteroidia; order Cytophagales; family Cyclobacteriaceae; genus JAAUQL01. The sequence goes on along the minus strand of JAHEMV010000193.1, from coordinate 1,482 downwards.
CAGGATAAGCTTTTTAAAATTGAAAACTTCAGTACGAGCGGAACAAGCAATGAGACCGGGATGGGTCTTGGTTTATCCCTGTGTAAAGATTTTATAGAGAAAAACCAGGGGAAAATCTGGTTTGATAGTGAACTTGGAAAAGGCAGCTCTTTCTACTTTACCCTACCCACATCAATTAAAGAACCATCAGGAGAAAATAGTATTTCATGATTTTTATAATTTCACTCTTGAATTATAAAAAAAGGCCATAATGTTATTTTTATGCGATTGAAAATCCATGAGTTTGATATGCAATTGAAATATCCATTTTCAATTTCCAGGCACACCTATTTTAGCCAGCCAAATATCATTCTCGAATTGTACCACAACGGGTTGACCGCCTATGGAGAAGCTACAATAAATCCTTATTACCATATTACAATAGAGAACCTCAGGGAACATTTTGAAGCTTTAAAGCATCAGTTGGAAGACTATCATTTTATTTCACCAGACCAGTTGTTTGATGACTTTTCGGAATTGTTGCCTATAAATTCATTTGCCCTTGCAGCATTGAACAATGCAAGCTGGGATTTATATGGAAAAATGAATAATTGCCCGGTCCGTGAGCTCATCAAACTACCGGGTTCTGATTCTCCGCGCACAAGTTATACCCTGGGAATTGACACGCAGGAAGGTATGTCTAAAAAAATCAAAGAATTTCCATGGCCGATTTATAAAATAAAACTTGGGACATCTGATGATATAGGATTGATACAATTTCTTAGAAAGCAGACAAAATCCCTCCTACGGGTCGATGCTAATTGTGCATGGAATGCTGAACAAACCATAAAAATTTCTAAAGAATTAAAAAAATTGGGCGTCGAGTACATCGAACAACCACTTGCGGCTAATGACCCTGATCAGGAATATTGTTTTCAACATTCAACACTTCCTTTATTTGCAGATGAGAGCTGTTGCACGGAGTTGGATATCGAGCAATGCAATAATAAATTTAATGGAGTAAATATAAAATTGCTCAAATGCGGAGGACTTTCGCCAGCGATTAGAATGGTTAGGAATGCGCGAAATAAGGGATTGGAAGTTATGATTGGTTGTATGACTGAATCATCTGTTGGTATTGCTGCAGCAGCACAGTTGCTTCCATATGTCGATTATGCCGATCTGGATGGACCATTGCTTCTTGCAGAAGATTTGGCAACCGGATTGTCATACAAAGATGGTAAATTACACCCTTCAGATCAGCCTGGTCTGGGCATAACGTATATTGGAAAGTAAAATAAAATTTGGTAGAGGTGAATAATTCTATGTTGAAAAAAAACTATTTAGCATTTATGCTCATGTTCATCACAATGATGAATTGCCAGGAAAAAAAAGGGATGATAGAAAACCTTATGCATGATTCCGGAAAATTTGATGAAGTGCTCGATAATGCGGATAAATACCGGGTTCAGATTATTTACACGCAAATTGATCGCGATGAAA
>JAHEMV010000687.1 GCA_024643455.1 Cytophagales bacterium | reverse complement strand
CTTCTTTACGCTCTTCACGGTCATAATCCAAAAATCCCTGCTTGAATCCGACGTACGTCCTAAGTCCTGGCAGATAGCGGGTTTTTTCCTTTAACTGCTTAAGTGCCTCAAGCGCTGAACGGTTAAGCATGGAAAAATTGCCAATATTTTCAACATCTTTTCGACCAAGTATACTGGCAAAAAGTTTATGAAACAGATAAAACATCAAGCCCTTAAAACCTTTTTCTGATCTGGAGATTCTATAACCATTTACTATGTCATACGATCCCGATTTCATCTTCTCGTACATCTCCTTGATGAGCTCTGGAGTATCCTGAAGATCTCCATCCATCATGACGGTATATTCTCCTACTGATCTTTTCAAACCAGCAGTAAAGGCTGCCTGATGTCCAAAGTTTCTGGATAATTCTACGATTTTGACTCGGCTATCATTTTTCCGGTGTTCAAGTAGCTTTTGCAATGAATTGTCCTCACTCCCATCGTCAACAATAATTATCTCAAATGGTCGCCCGATCTCTTTGAGTGTAGCTAAACTTCGATAAAGCAATTCGTCGATTATTGCTTCTTCATTATAAACCGGTATTACTAAAGAGATCATCTGATTATTATACTAGATTAGGTATTTCTGAAATTTACAGATGTTATGCTGCATAAGCAAAAATTACATTCCCCTTGATCAGGCATAATCCGATAGAAGACCTGAAAAAATAGGTAATGAACAAATAATTGAACTAATCCTGGACGTCCAATTCATCAAACAACTAAATTCTCCAATTTCCATGGATCACGACTTATTCTGGAACGCATAGCATTGGCTTCTTCGTCATCAATAAATACCTCCTCACCAGGATCCCAATTTACTTTGCGGCCTAATTTCATGGAAATATTACCCATATGTAGCGCTGAAGCAGTTCGATGGCCTACTTCCACAGGAACAAACGTTTCTTTCCTTGATTTTACACAATCAATAAAATTTCTGTGTTCGCTCACCGCTGTATACAGATGGATATCGCTGTTTTTAATTGTGGCATTCAAAATAGATTCTTTGCTGGCTTCTAGCTCTCCACGCCATCCAAGGCATTGAATCCACCCTTCAGTACCTTTAAACCCAATAGATGTACCTCCGGAAAGTACTTGCATGGAAACTCCATTGGCATAGTGATACATCAGATCAAATTTGTTTGCTGTATCATAAATATCTCCTGTAAGAAATTCGCCTGTCCCCTCTACACTTATCGGACCGGAATGGTCTGAATTATTTGCCCATTGGGCCGTATCAACATAATGAGCTCCCCAATCGGTAAGCATACCTCCGGAATAGGCTGAAATCCATCGAAAATTCCAATGGCATCGACCTGGCGAGTATGGGGCATACGGTGCCGGACCTAACCACATTTCATAATCAAATCCTTCAGGAACAGCTTGTGTTTCTGTACTTGCCGGATTGAGCTTGATCACATCATCATCCGGCACACGAATAATAATATTTTGTAGTTCTCCAATATACCCATTGCGGACCAACTCTGCCATACGATGGTAAACTGGCACAGCCCTGTCTTCAATCGACGTTTGGTAAATCGTTTTATGTTTTTTCATCACATCCACCAATACGCGTCCTTCAGCAATGGTGAGTGTAGGTTTTTCGCAAATCACATCCTTCCCTGCCTGAGCTGCTAAAATCGATATGGGTACATGCCAGTGATCTGGTGTGGAAATCATGACTGCATCGATGTCTTTTCTGGCCAGGACATCTCTAAAATCATTGTATGCATCACAATCCTGATTCTGATACTTTTCATCCACGATGCGTTTTGCATCAATTTTGCGCTTGGAATCCACATCGCAAACGGCCAGGATTTTCACATCGGCCATTTCCAGAAAAGCCTTCATATTCCATTCGACACCATGACTGCCAACACCAATCATGCCCAAAGTAATCTGCTTTGAAGGGGCATTGCTGCATGAGCTTAAAATATACGGAGCAGTTATAATCCCTGCGGCTGCTCCTGCCGATTTTTTTATAAAACTTCTTCGATCTGTGTTTTTCATTTAGGTTTCAGGTTAAAAAAAAAGAGAGATAAGCATATTTATCGCTTACCTCTTCTTTTCGCTTTCTATTGTTTATTAATTGGGTTTTTCATTCAATAAAAATTCGCGACTACATTTTCAATCGCTGTAATGCATAGGATGCAGCATCCGACAAATCCTTATCATTAATAAGATTGTCAAGTACAGGTATCGATTTTTCAGACCCCATCCAACTCAACTCTCTGCAAAAGTAAATTTTACTGTCAGCGGTGGCATCCGAATTTAAAAATTCTAATATTTTTGCTTCATACATCGCATAGGTTTCCGGCTTTCCATCACAATTCCTAATTCGCATTGAAAAATCGTTTAAGTACTTTTTACTTTTCCCGACTTCATAGGTCTCGCATTTTTTAAG
>JAHEMV010000686.1 GCA_024643455.1 Cytophagales bacterium | reverse complement strand
AATTATTTTTTAAGATAGCTTATCAATCAAATACTTTTTGCGATACTCGGTGGGTGTGCAACCCATGATTTGCCTGAACTGCCGGGCTATATTTTTACTGTCATTTAGCCCCAAATCCATGGCGATTTCAAAAATGGTCATGTCTGTATCCAGCAAGCGCTTGGTAAATTTCTCAATACGCAAGTTGAAAATGTATTCATATACCGGATATCCTGTTACTTTTTGAAATCTTTTTTCCAGGGAACGTCTGGATAGTGGGACCTGTTTCAGAACATCCTCTACTTTCAAATTTTGTTCTAAATTGATATGAATAAATTTCAGCGCCAATCCAATATATTCATCCTTGGTTGCATAAATATCTGTGGAGTTTCGTGTTACAACTTGTGTAGGTCCAACTACGATATCGTAAAACTCAGTATTTTTCGATTCAATCATTTTTTGTAACAGTCTGGCAGTTTCATATCCTCCTTTAACGGTGTCCAGCTCGATGCTGGACAATGGAGGATCCGACATGTTACACAACATTTCATCATTATCTACTCCGAGAACGGCCACTTCTTCCGGAATTCGTATTTTGGCGAGTCGGCAAGCTTCCGTGATATGAAGACCCTGATTGTCATCACAAGCCATAAGCGCAATCGGCTTGGGTAACGATTTTAGCCAATTGCTCAATGCCGAAGGTTTATAATACCAAAGTTCCCTTGATTTAAATTTTCGGCTATGTTCAAAATAATGAACCTCATGCCCTTCAAGCGCCAGCCGTTGTTCATAGCCCTGAGCGCGCTCCCTTGACCAGACGATATTTTTAAAACCATAAAAAGCAAAATGTTCGAACCCTTTGCGCAGGAAATACTCGGCGCCCATTTTTCCGGCTTTTAGATAATCACCGGTGATGTTAGGAATGGAATGGTGTCGTTCTTTAAAGTCTTGAGCTACAACAGAAATTCCTGCTTCCAACAGTCGTTCTGGTTGTGTGTCATCATAAAATTGCCCAAGAATTCCATTCGCTTTCCATTCTTTTGCCCATTTCAAAATTCCATCTACTCCTTTGGTTTCTCTATAGTAGGTCGGCATACGGCAAAATACCCAGGGACCAAACTCCTGAGCGTAACGGGTTACACCTTTGACTAAGCTTTTACCGTATTCTTCGCCAAAGTCGGTTAACAGGATAATTTTGATCATAAGATCTTTAATATACCATAAAGTATCTTATTTAAAAATATCTTTTAAGCTCTTAATCGTCGCATTATTAACCATTGGTTTGGCCCAGAAACTAAGGCTTAGGATATAACCCATAGTTACAAATAAAAACAACATACCCACTTTTAATGATAGAAGATCGCTTATGCCTCCTATCAAGATCTGAACGACAGCACCGCCAGCAATACCTGTCATTAGAATCCCGGCGAAGGATCCGTGATGTTTTGCGACTGAATTTAAACCCAGTGAAACAATAACAGGGTACATTACCGAAAGGAAAAATCCTGAAATTGGAAATGCCCAAAGCGCCATTTGACCACTGCCATACAAGCCAATAAGAACACAAATCATCGCTAGAATGGTAAACCATCTGAGTACTATTTTGCTATCCACCAGTTTTAATAGGACAAGGCCGAGAAGTCCGCCAATAGTCATTAAACCCCAAAAATAGGAAACCGCATCAGCCCCGACAGTATCGGGATTAAATCCATGATAATTGTTTAAAAATTTTGACATCCAATAGGAAATGCCTTGCTCAGTACCTACATAGGCAAACATGCCAATGAAATAGAGGATTACATATTTGTTTTTGAACAGCTCCAAATAACTCGCTTTGGATCCTACCTTTTCATCTTCATGAAGTTCTACTTTTGGAAATTTCACGATGGAAACCACAGCAATCATCAGGATGCTTAATAAAGCAAACACCCAGTAAACAGACACCCAAGACATCAGTTTTGGGACTAAATCCGTCATAATACCAATCAATGGTTTCTGCACATTCCCCTTGTCGATATTGGAGACGAAATACGAATACATTTGCGGGCTGATAAAGGATGCCAGTCCGAAAATGAGTTGTGCCAAAACGGAATTAAAAGCATAATGTTCTTCGCCGCCAGATACACGTAGTAATGGATTGATGACCACCTGTAATGCAGCCATCCCGGTACCAATGGTGAAAAGTGAAATCACATAAATATTGAATTGTGGATGAATGGCAAATACTAGTGCGCCAAGAAATGCGAGTGCAAAAGCCAGGATCATCATTCGTTTTTCACCCCATTTTTCAACCAGAAATCCGGACGGAATAGACATAACCCCATATGCTATAAAAAAAGCAAAAGGAAGAAAACCAGCCATTGTTTCAGTAAGGATAAAACTTTCTGATACTTTGGGATTTAAGGCTCCAAGAATATTAGTCAAAAAGGAGATGACAAAAAATACTAAAAGAATTAAAATGACAATA
>JAHEMV010000192.1 GCA_024643455.1 Cytophagales bacterium | reverse complement strand
ATACATGATGAGCAATCTGGCCCATTTAGCCCTTAAATGTTTTTCATTAAGTATATCTTCAGGAATGAACAGTTCAAAATTTCGATGAAATTTCATGAGTAAATAGGTGAAAAAAATTAACGATACCAGTGCAATACTAATTTGCCAGAACATGGGTAACTTGAGTAATTCAAATATTTTGCCTGTATCACCTTCGGTAAAAAATGGAGCGATCATCATATATCCGAAAAAACCCATTAGCCCTGAAATCCCCATCCACAGAACCAAAAGTGAACGTATTCCATTTTTAATTCTTTTATAAATCAAGAGGCAAAAAATTCCCTGAGCCAACGAGATTATCGGGCCACCCAGTGGGATTAACAGTTGATTCATAAAATTCAGGTTTTCTGTATGGGTTTCTACCCGGTTATGAAACAAAGTAGCTGAATTGCCAAGAAGTAACGAGACAGAAAAGTGCCCCAATTCATGGATGACGGTTGTTAAAAGTGTAGATACAATACTGGTAATAGAAGAGTTGATCAGGATATTTCGTTCAATTGGTTTGCTCATGGTCCTGTTGATTGATAATTGGCACTTTTATAAATTTAATGGATAATTTAAATAAGCCCGAATTATTTTTTCCTTATGTTTATACCACAATAAAACCTACAATTGATATGAATAGACGATCTTTTATTGAAAAATCTTCATTGAGTTCTGCAGCGTTATTTTCCGCTTTTAGTATTCCAACTTTTTCGCAGGACAGAAAATTAAAAATTGGCCTTATTGGTTGCGGTTGGTATGGGATGGTGATCACCAATGCTGCCCTGAAAGTGGGTGGGGTGGAAGTAATTGGTGTTTGTGATGTGGATTCGGAGCATCTAAAAGCCAGTGCCGATGAGCTGGAAAAAAGCCAGGGAAGCCGACCAAAGGAGTTTAAAGCCTATCAGGATTTATTGGATCAAAAAGGATTAGAAGCTGTTTTTATTGGTACACCACCGCATTGGCATGCTTTGCAATTTATCGCTGCATGCGAAAAAGGACTGGATATTTATTGTGAAAAACCATTGGCCTACGACGTTAAAGAGGGGATGGCTATGATTCATGCTGCAGAAAAGGCAGGAAATATTGTTCAAATAGGTTTTCAAAGGCGACAAAGTCTGGCATTTAGAAAGGCCAAAGAGCTTATTGAGGCTGGAAAAGCAGGCAAAATTCACCAAATTGGTGCACAGATAAACTATAATCCCGTATTGTCGGATCATACCAAACAAGCTCCTCCTGCTTCGTTGGATTGGGAGCAATGGTGTGGGCCGGCTCCAAAACTTGAGTATAGCCCAAGTATTGGCCATAAAGCATGGAGGCTCGAAAGAGCTTATGGCAATGGTCATCTTGTTGATTGGGGTATTCACAATATTGATATTACCAGAAAAATAATGGGTTTTGGCATGCCGTCTAAGTTTCAGAGTTTTGGAGGATTGAATGAATTGGCTGGAAAAATCACTACTCCTGATACGCTAAATGCTACCATGTTTTTTGATGACTGTCCTGTAGTATGGCAGCACAGGTTATGGGGGACTGGCGATCTGAATACACAATTTAATAACGGGGTATTTTTCTATGGAAATGATGCAACAATTTTTGCTGCTGATAGCAAAGTGGTCATCATGCCAAATGGTAAAGGTAAGGAACAGGAAGTCCTGGATATCCCAACTGAACTGATGCAGGAGAACCACCTGGCTGATTTTCTGAATGCTGTCAAAGCTAAAAATAAAACACTGATCAGTTGCACAGTGGAGGATGCGTTTCAATCAACTGCCACGGTGCAATTGGCTATGATTGCTTACTATACCGGCACTGAAGTAAAATGGGATTTTAATTCGAAAAAGATTTTGGACAATGCAGATGCTTCCAATCTTTTGGCCCGACAGTACCGGGGAGATTATAAAAGGCCTGTTTGATAAGAACTTTTTGCTACAAGCCTCCAGGTGCGGCTTGTAGCATTATATAAATATTCCTCCTAAAACCATTGTCTTTTTCTAAACAATAACACTCCAATAAATGAAAGGAGCAATGAAAAAACGATGATTGCTGGCATCGCCCAGCTTGCATTTTCCATGTCGTTGGGTACGTTCATTCCCAGGAAACTCGCAATCAAGGTAGGGATCATCAGAATGATGGAGATGAGTGTCAGTTGTTTCATGACCACGTTCAGATTATTTGAAATTACAGAAGCAAAAGCATCCATCATCCCACTTTGAATATCAGAATAAATCTGTGCCATTTCCAGAGCCTGCTTATTTTCGATCATGGCATCTTCCAGTAAATCTTCATTAATTTCTGAAGTGATTTTTTTAGAATTGCGGAGTTTTGCCAGGACAATTTCGTTGGCCTTAATGGAAGTGATGAAATACACCAGGCATTTCTCCATTTTCAGCAGCTTATTCAATTCACTGTTTTTAATGGATTTTTCCAAATCACTTTCAAGAACTGCAGTTTGCTGATTTATTTCTTTCAAATAACGGAGGTACGTTGTCCCTGAACGAACAAAAAGTCGAAGGATAAAATTAAAAACATCCGTGATCTGCCGGTATTGCTCTCGGAATGGCGAGGATTGTTCCATAGGCAGAATTTCATTGTCCTGCAGACAAATGGTCATCGTAAAATGTTCTGTCATATAGATGCCAAGCGGTACGGTATGAAAAGGGATTCCATTAAATTCACTTTTTACCGGGATGCGCATGATGACCAGCGACCAGTCATCATCAAATTCCAATCGGGGTCGTTCATCCGTATCCAAAACATCCCTGAGGATGTCAGCATGAATATTGAAATCATCGGAAAGTCTTTGAATCTCATCTGCTGTTGGTCGTGTCACATTGATCCAACATTCTTTTACCACTTGTGGTATTTCAGAATATCCGCCAAAAGTTTTGAAAATCTTTATCATGATTTATCCTTACATTTTATCTGCAAGGAAATGCTAAAAGCCCTTACAGAATGGTTATAAATTTATTTTACAAGGATACGGGCCTTCGTCCATATATAGGATTTTTGATTTATTGCTGCAAATGTAATCTTATTTTCCACTGTATGTTCTTGGGGGTCAAATTTTTTATTGATCAATGATATTTTTTTTATCCTGGATTTTTTCCGAATGGATAAGAATAAATTTTTAACGGTTATTAAAATAATTTATATCCAAAAACCATGGAAAAATAGCTGTATTTTGAACTAAAATAAACATAATCATTTAGGCTATTTCTATTAAAACTATTCCTTAATTCAAATATGATATCATTCCATTGAAAACCTATGCCAGCTATAAAGTTTCTCGTAGAATGTAACTGTACGTCTCCCCTGTATTCGAATGAGATATATGAATCGATGGGTAGATCAAAAGAATATTGCGTACTTATATAAATTTTAGCGTGATCGTTGAGAAAAATAGAATATTTCAAACCTAAAGGCAATTCTATCGAATTGTAATTTGCTTTAATTAATCCCTCTTTTGTATTGGCTTCTCCATTATATCGCTGAAAAGTAGGTTCCAGAATGATTGCCCACTTATTATTTTTAAACGGTAAAACATATTCCAACTCAATGCCAAATCTTGGGCAAATTTTACTTTCTAATGGATATTCCACAGCGAGAGGATAATAGACCTTGGTTGTCATATTCGCATAGTTTAGGCCTGGCCGGAGGTTGATATTCAGATCGTATTTGTTCTGTGACTTATTGTAATCTAATGTAGGTGAACCTTTGCAGGAATTATATTTTAAAAAGTATTTGGAGAGAGGATCAGATTTATATGCCAATGTTTTGTATGGGAAATTGGCAAATATTTCGCACGAAACGTTAGCCCGCAGCTGATTGCGGTAATTGGTATTTGTGGCTAATTCATTAGGCTTGGTACTATAAATTTTATAAATGAGTTGTTCTACTTCATCGTCACTGGTCGAGTAAAAAAAACGCAGTAATTTCCCTTTAGACTCAGAATACTGGTATAGGCTTTTCTTGCCAGCGACAAGGCATTTGAGCAATAGTGTATCCTTTTCAAAATCAGGGTACCCGTGGTCACTCAGGTTTGTAATATCATTGGTCGATCTGTCAATCTGCACATAAAATCGCTTGTATCTTGATTTTTCATTTATACTGAATTCACGAACTTCGCGAATGGTTAGCGATTTTACTTCAGATGTCTCGGTAGTCTTATAAGATAAATAATCCGGATTATGGATCCAATCCAGATTTTTGATTAAGCATTCAATTTTAAGTCCGTCATTATTTATGAAATATCCAGGTTCAAAATTTACTTGTGAAAAGCATGCAATACTTAAATGTGCTATTAAAAGGGTTGTTAAAATCTTTTTCATGAAAAAATAATCTGTGGTAAAAAATATAGATTGCTTATAAAAAGCCTTAAAAAATTTCTGCCTTACTTAATTTAAAACTTTAAATTAATAATTATCACATAGGCATTCAACTTTAATGATTAAATTGGTCACCATACTATTAATTTTTTAAACGCCCCTACATATGAAAACAGAAAAGGAAAAAATGCTCGCCGGTGAATTGTATAATCCTGCTGATTCGCATTTATGTGATGAACGAAGCCATGCACGAATGCTTTGTAAGAAGTACAACGATTCTTTTGATGAAGAGGTGTTATTGAGAAAAGAGATCCTTCGGGAATTAATTGGCGGGTATGGCAAAGGTCTGGTCATTGAGCCTCCATTTTATTGCGATTATGGCAGTAATATCACTGTTGGAGAAAAAGTGTATTTTAATTTCAATTGTGTCGTGCTGGATGTAAATCGGGTAAATATTGGCAGCAATACCTTATTTGGCCCAAATGTGCAAATATATACTGCCACGCATCCTTTAGATTATAAAGTTAGGAAAGAGATGCTGGAATCGGGAAAACCAATCACTATTGGTGAAGATGTCTGGATTGGTGGAGGCGTAATTATTTGTCCCGGGGTCTCTATTGGCGATCATTGTGTGATAGGGGCAGGCAGTGTCGTTACCAAAGATATTCCTTCAGATACTGTAGCAGCAGGTAATCCATGTAAAGTAATCAAGCAATTAAAGAAGGATTAAGGCCCATTTCCAGGATCATTCTTTTGAATTCAGGTTGGATTTCAGCAGCTATGCCAACTTTATCATTTGTCACAGGATGGATAAATTTCAATTTGCTGGCATGCAACATCATGGTCATCAAGCCGAATTTATCTTTAAAAAGTTTGTTTTGCTTGTTGCAACCGTGGGGGCGGTCGCCAATAATTGGGTGATGAATATGGTCCAGATGTCTTCTGATTTGATGGTATCGCCCGGTTTCCGGAATTATTTCCAATAATGAATATCGCGATGTGTTGTGTTGACCTGTGGGTATATCCAATTCTACACGATCGAGCGTAGTATAATTGGTGATTGCCTCTTGCATATTTCCGTTTTCCTTGAGCAATGGATAATCAATTGTTTCCTGATCCGGTGTAAAACCACGAACTATTGCTAGGTATTTTTTTTGAATCATTTTGTTCGCAAAGGCGACTTGCATGGTTTTATGGATTTCATCATCAAGGCTAAAGAGTAAAACTCCACCAGTTTTTCGATCGATACGATGAACTGGGTAAACATGCCGCTGAAGTTGATCGCGTAATAGTTGCAAAGCAAATTTATCTGCGTCACCTGCAATTCTTGTTCGGTGTACCAATAAGCCATGTGGTTTGTTGATCGCTACCAGATAATCGTCCTGATAAATGATTTCTAAAGACAAGATGATTCCATTAAAATTTTAGAATACAAATAAAGGTGCTTATTTTTAGTAAACTATGACAAGCAGGGCAATTGATTGCATTATTTAGATCAAAAAGCAAAATTCTGGCTCTAAGTTTCTTTCGAAAGACTATTTTTGAAGAACCGTTTTAGTTTATTTATAATTTTAATTTGAAAACAATTCATGATTGACGATCCTATTTATAGTGAGATCAGACCTTATAGAGACCATGAGTTTAAAGAAGTAATACACAAACTTCTTAACTCGTCACATTCCGACTTATTGATCAGTACCGTTTTTCCTGGAGTTCCAATGATGCTGGTAAAAAGGCAATTAAAATCCATAAAAACAATCAAGGATTTCCAGGAACAAATTATTTATAAAGCTGTATTAGGTGTATTGTCAAAAACGAGTTCGGGTTTGTCAAAATCAGGTTTGGAAAACCTTGATAATAAATTAGCCTATCTGTTTATTTCAAATCACCGCGATATTATCCTGGATCCTTCATTAATTAATTCGGTCATATATGAACAAGGTTTTGAAACGGCAGAAGTAGCAATCGGGGATAATTTATTAGAAACACCATGGGTAAAGGATCTTGCACGATTGAATAAAAGTTTCATTGTAAAGCGAAATCTTTCGGTCAGGGAATTGATGGCGTCATCAAAGCTTCTTTCCAATTACATAAGCGATACGCTTTTAAAAAACCATCATTCTGTCTGGATTGCTCAACGGGAAGGCAGGGCAAAGGATGGCAATGACCGAACCCAACCAGGCTTGTTAAATATGGTTGGGATATCATCAAAAGGATCACTGAAAGAGCATTTCATGAATTTAAATATTATACCCGTGTCTTTGTCATATGAAGATGATCCTTGTGATGTAGATAAGGTTAGATCGCTATATGCCCTTAAGTTTTTTGGTGGTTATACAAAAGAAGAAAATGAAGATAACCTGGCTATGCGGAAAGGAATTCTTGGTTTTAAAGGTAATATTCATATTCATTTTGGCAAACCTATTCGAGATCAGATAGCTGCACTCCCTAATGATTTGCATAAAAGCGAATTAATAAACCAGATTGGTTTGCTCCTTGATCAACAGATTATTGGTAATTATAGAATTCATAAAAGCAACCACATTGCTTACGACCTATTGCAAAAAGCAAGCACTGCCGAAGGTAAGGACTATACAGAAAAAGATAAGCATGAATTTATTGAGGAAATTGAGCAGAAAGTTTCAAGAATGGCTGGTGATCCCATAGAGCTCAAAACTATTTTTCTCGAAATGTACGCCCGACCTTATCACAATAAGCTCAATTTGTAAGAGATAATAACCATTTCGAATCATCCTACTTTCATGTTGTATTCAGTTTTGTTTGCATTTTCATTTTTTATTTCACAAGAGTTCATGGCAGAAAACACATTTAGTGGAACTATTAAATACCTTGCATTGGGCGATTCCTATACCATAGGAGAGCAGGTTTCCTTTGAAAATCGCTTCCCGGTACAGTTAGTCAAAAAGCTGGGTTTGGAAGGAATAAAAGTGGATATGCCTGTTTTCATAGCAAAAACAGGATGGACCACTGATGAGCTATTGGAGGCAATTGAATTAAATAGACCTGACCATGACTACGATATTGTGACCTTACTCATCGGTGTCAATAATCAATATAGAGGGAGATCATTAGAGCAATACGCTATTGAGTTTGAAGCGTTACTCAACAAATCAATTTACTATGCAAATAACAAAAGAGATCATGTATTTGTGATTTCTATTCCTGACTACGGAGTTACTCCTTTTGGTCAGGGAAAGGATATGAATACAATTTCAAGGGAAATTGATCTTTTCAATGCTGTCAACCAACGTATTACTCAAAAGTATGATGTTGCTTATGTGCCGATTACATCCATCTCACGAAAAGCATTTGACGATACTTCGCTAGTTGCTGGTGATGGATTGCATCCTTCAGGGGAAATGTATGCTCTTTGGGTCGATGCACTATTTCCCGTAATAATGGATAGGCTAAAGCATTATTAATATGGAGGCAGGATTTAAATTAGCCCGTGAGCTGGATAAAAATGATCCATTAAAGGATTTTCGAAATCGGTTTGTCATCAATGATCCTGACCTTATATACCTGGATGGCAACAGCCTTGGCAGATTACCAAAGGATACAATAAACCATTTGGATATATTAATAAGAGATCAGTGGGGAAACGATTTAATTAAAAGTTGGAATGCGAACTGGTATCATAAACCCACCGACATCGGTAATCGAATCGCTAAAATCATTGGTGCTGATGAAGGTGAAGTGATTGTTTGCGACAATACATCTACCAACTTATATAAATTAGCTCATTCAGCTTTATCGCTTCAAAAAGACAGAAATAAGATTCTGACTGATAAATTAAATTTTCCTTCCGATTTATATATCCTTGAAGGGTTGGTCAAGGAAATGAAGGGAAATTATTCACTTAATTATCTTCATTCAACTGATAATGAAACTATTGGTGATGAAGAACTGATCAGTAAAATGAATTCGGAAACGGCACTTGTTTCATTATCCCATGTCGTTTTTAAAAGTGCATTTATGTATGAGATGGAAAAAGTTACTCAAATGGCACATGATGTTGGAGCACTTGTCCTATGGGATTTGAGTCATTCTGTCGGAGCAGTTCCTATACATCTTAAACAAGCCAATGTAGATTTTGCTGTTGGATGTACCTATAAATATCTAAATGGCGGTCCCGGAGCCCCAGCATTTTTATATGTCAGAAAAGATCTTCAGGAAAAACTTTCTTCACCGATTCAGGGATGGTTCGGTTCATCCAAACCTTTTGATTTCAATCTCAGCTATATGCCTGAAACGGGTATTCAACGATTTTTGACTGGAACTCCCAACATACTATCTATGGCTGCTATCGAACCAGGATTGCAATTGATTAATGAGGCCGGTATGGAGCAGATTCGGAGAAAGAGTGTTGAATTATCTACTTATTTCATTGATCAAATAAATGTGGAATTATCCCTATTAGGATTTAAAATTGCTTCACCAGTCAATCCGGATAAAAGAGGTTCCCATATTTCTATTCAACACAAAGAGGCCTTTAGGATCATGAAGGGACTTATGGATAAATCCATAAATGGTTACCAGGTCATTCCCGACTTTAGGTATCCAGATAATATCCGTTTTGGGTTAGCGCCACTTT
>JAHEMV010000191.1 GCA_024643455.1 Cytophagales bacterium | reverse complement strand
ATGGTCTGCTGAGAAACCAAACCTTTATACGCTTACCATCGAACTTGTAGACAATCAAGGTGAAATCATAGAAGCTTATGCTCCAAAAGTAGGATTTCGAGAAACGGAAGTTAAAGGAAACGCGATATATGTCAATGGTATACCGATCAAATTCAATGGTGTTAATAGCCATGTGCACCACCCGGAAACCGGGAAAACGATGGATTCAGAAACTATTAAAAAGGATTTTGAGTTGATGAAGCAGTTTAACATCAACCTGGTTCGGACGTCGCACTACCCACCGTCAATAGAATATATCCAATTAGCCAATGAATATGGAATCTATGTTGTTGACGAAGCAGGAGTAGAATGTCACAGGAATATTTACTTGTCCGGAGATCCGGCATGGAAGGATATGTTTATAGACAGAGGAAGTAAAATGGTTAAGCGGGACCGTAATAATCCATGCATTGTATTCTGGAGTGGAGGCAACGAAGCGGGTGTCGGAGATAACCTGAAAGCAATGATTGAAGAAGGAAGAAGGTTGGATCCTAGCAGACCAAATTGGATGTATGGTGGAAATACGTTTAATATTCCTTTCGAAAATATTGTTGGCCCCAGGTACTGGACACCTTTTGAACTAAAGAAACTGGCAGAACAAGATCCAGTTATTGATCATCGGCCATCATTTATGGATGAATATCTGGCGGCAACCGGTAATAGCATGGGTGGGTTGGATGATTATTGGGATTTAATCAGAAAGTATCCACGCCTCACGGGAGGCGCCATTTGGGATTGGGTAAGCCCGAGCATCAAACAACCTTTATGGATACTCCAGGATAAGTCACCAAAAGGAAATGATGGAGCAATTATGGGCAGGGCTCATTTGGTCGATGGCAAGATTGGCAAAGCGCTGGATCTTTCCGGTCATGATGAGTGGGTCGAGTTTTACCGTGATCCAAGTTTGGATATTGCAGGAAATGAAATAACACTGGATTTATGGGTGAAACCAAGGAAGTTTATTCATACCAATTATTTTCTTTCTAAAGGAAATCATGCCTATGGACTAATTCAAAAAGATACCAAGACCATTGAGTTTTTTATTCATGGCACAGAGCGGCAATCTGCCACCAGTACTGTACCTGAAAATTGGGAAGACAACTGGCATCATCTTACAGGAATCTACAATGGAAAAACAATGCTTTTGTATTTAGATGGGGAGGAAGTGGCAAGGCATAATTATGAAGGAAATATCTTGAATTCTCCATTCCCGGTAACAATAGGGAGAGATTCTGAAAATCATGACAGTGAAACCAATGGCATGCTTAGCAATGCCATCATCGATCAGGTGAGAATTTATCCTAAGGCCATGGCTTACAATCAACTTTCAACAGCTAGAAATGATGATGCCGTGCTTTACCTTGATTTTGAGACAATCGACGAAAAAGGAAGCTTTTACATGACAGGGTTGGAAGGTAGAACCTATGGATTGATCTGGGCTGATCGAGTTGCCCAGCCAGAGATGTGGCAGGTGAAAAAATCTGCGCAGCCAGTACAGGTTGAAGCGATCAGTTTGATTGAAGGTAAACTTAAAATAACGAATTGGTTCAATTTTACGGATCTCAACGAATTGGATATTCAGTATTCAATTGGTTCGGCTAATGAAGATCAAAACCATTTGCTTCAAATTGATCTGGCACCGCATCAAAGCAAACTTATTGAAATTCCAATTGATGAAATAGATCTGAATAAGGATCAGGACCTATGGTTAACCATCAGTTTTAAAACTCGGGAAAATAAACTATGGAGTAATAGGGGTCATGAAGTTGCCTGGGAACAGTTTCAAATTAAAAAGCAAATGATTGCTGTTCGACCAGAATTGGCTATTTATCGTCAAATTTCCATCGAAGAAACCCCGGATGTGCTCAATATCAAAGGGGATAACTTTGAGTACGTAATAGATAAAAACAATGGCCGGATTAATGAAATGAAATACAAAGGGACAGAACTCCTGGAAAACGGGCCATTGTTTAATGTTTGGCGAGCGCCTTTAGCCAATGACATCGATCCCTGGAGCAATTGGCAACATCGGACACAGGAAAAAACTGATGGTCTTGGCCGGAGTCGTGATAATCACTGGCGAACGTTGGGCATTGATCAATTGATTTACACGATCGATGATTTTGAATATACTGCTTTTGGGGAAACCAATGTTGAAATCAAAATAAATGAAACAGCCCTCACGTCGACAAAAGAAGGAGGTTTCAGCAATCAATATATTTATAACATCAATGCCAACGGAGAAATAAAAATGCATATAAAATCCATGGCTCAAGGTAAAATGCCAGAGTGGATTCCTCGGATGGGCTTGCAATTTCAACTTCCAAAAGAGTTTCAAAATGTCTCCTGGTTTGGACGTGGTCCTCACGAGAATTACGCGGACAGGAAGACTGGGTATAAATTTGGAACCTACCAATCTACTGTGGATGAAATGTATGTGCCTTACCTGATTCCGCAAGACTACGGCAATCGGTCTGATGTTAGTTTTGTAAAAATGACCAACCAAGCGGGGGAAGGATTAATAATTGAGGGGAGTGATTTTAATTTCAGCGCGCAAAATTATAGTACAGATCATCTGTCTCGGGCAATGTATCCATTTCAGTTGAAAAAGGCAGAGACCGTGTTTTTAAACATCGACCAGGAAGTCAATGGCCTGGGTGACACGTCGCTTTCCACATTGCGTGAACATCGTCTTTTACCAGGTAATTACGAGTTCAGTTTTACAATTAGGCCAATAAATGAATAATCAAAATTTGATAAGGAAGGAAGTCACCATGGGAGCCGGAGCAGCTAACCTATTCGGTTTGCTTTTTCTGATACCGATAATTTTGTTCCTCGGAATTCCATATTATTATTTTTGGCCGGAGCAATTTACGATTGAGCAATTAAAAGGATATCTCGAGGCGAGGGAAAGATTGACGATGAGCGTCATATTCATAGGTGGATTTATACTTTTTGTTGGAATTGTAGCACATGAATTCCTTCATGGGTTAGGATGGAGTTTTTATGCAAAAAATGGATGGAAATCCATCAGTTTTGGCATGGTTTGGAAGTATTTGACACCCTATTGCCACTGTTCCGAAATCTTAACCTTAAGTGCTTATCGGTTTGGTTCCTTGCTGCCAGCTATAGTTTTAGGGATATTTCCTTCTCTCATTGCAATAATAACTGGCCAAATCGGATTGATGATTTTTGGATTCTTTTTCACTTTTGCTGCTGCTGGCGATTTTTTGATATTATGGTTGATTAGAAAAGAAAAATCAACAGATATGGTTCAAGATCACCAGGATAAGATTGGTTGTGTTATTATTAGGAATCTATAAGTCGTATAAAAAAAGCCAGTCTGATAAGACCGGCTTATAATCTAACTTAATTCAATATGCGTATTGCAGTTTCTGCAATTCACCAAAATTATGCTCTATAAATGTGGTGAGAATTATTTTTGAATTAAAAAACAATCAACCAATGACAGGATAAATTCAACGAATGAATGATCATAAAAAATTTAATTCATGAAGAAGCGCTGATTCTGTTAATATTCAAAAGACCAGCGTTAAAAACGTAATCATAAGTAGGAAATTCTAATGTCATTTCAATCGATAAATAAAACCTGACCATGGATTAACAAAAGTTAGATTTCTCGATAAAGGTCGAAATGACATTACTTTATTTAAGCTACTTCTTTACTGGTTTGAAAAAATCACCGGGCTCAAGACCACATTCTCCAATCATAGCGATGCTATAATCCAGCGTACCAAGTTCGTTGCCTACATTGTTGGTGCCCATACTGAATTTGACACCTGCAGCTTTTGCTCGTTTGATAAACGTCGCAGATGGAATTTTATACCTTGAATTGATCTCTATAGCAATGTTGTTGGCCACGGCTGCATTAATTACTTTATCCATACGGTCAGGAGTCCATAAAGCGTCATATTCAGGCTGCAACGTGTCTGGCAAAAAGGTCGAGTTTACATAGATATCGATCGGTTCTTCGCTCATTACGCCAACTATCTTACTGACCAGCTGATCCATAAAATCTTCTTTGTCATCGACAAATACTTCTTCAGGCATCCATAAGCGCATTCGTCTGCCTTTGCTGTCGGTCCATGTCATGGCATCTGTAAAAACATAATCAAACATGTCGATTTTCTCTTTTGAAAACATATCGACCCATTCGCGCCCTTCAGCCTGCATAGCCATATAAACTGGATAATGCTTGTACAGCTTCATGGTGGCCTCTAGTGAGGAGTCATTAGTGATGGGAAAACCAATGCCTGCATTAAAGGCAACGCCATAGTCGATACCGGTTTCCTTCGAATGCTCCAGTAATTCCTCCATAGTTAATCCGCCTTTGAGGTGCCCATGATAATCTACGATCTCGTATCCGGCAGCTTTGAGTTCTGCAATTTTTTTGATGATGGGATTTTCGACAGCTTGTTCTGTTGTTTCTTCACTAGTGTTATCTGTTTTTGGGGTGCAGCCAAAAATGAGGCTAATGGAAATAAGTACAATTAAAAAGAAAAATTTTTTCATGATTTAATTAATTAAAAGTGATGATGATTCGGTGCAATTTACTCATGCCGATCTGGCTTTTCAAACTTGAATCCTGAATTACTGAATAAAGTTACGTTCTCTTATGAAGATTGAGTTCTCTGGCAGAGATTTCCCTCATCTCCACTTTGCGTACTTTTCCGGTAACTGTAGTTGGAAATTCATCCACGAATTTCCAGTATTTAGGGATTTTGAATGTTGCGATTTGCCCTCGGCAATAGTTTTCAAGCTCCTTGGAAGTTATGGATGATCCTTCTTTTAGCACCACCCATGCCATTACCACTTCACCATATTTGTCGTCCGGAACGCCAATCACTTGTATATCTTTGATATCGTCGTGGTTATGGAAAAACTCTTCTATTTCAAAAGGAGATATATTTTCACCACCCCTGATGATGAGATCCTTAATCCTGCCTACGATTTTCACATAGCCATCCTCATCCATTTCTGCTAAATCACCAGTATGCATCCATCTGCTATCGTCGATCACGGAAGCTGTCGCTTCAGGATTGTTCCAGTATTTGAGCATCACTGAATATCCACGCGTGCACAATTCACCAGGAGTGCCTCTCAAAACGATTTTTTTTGTTTCCGGATCGATGATTTTTATTTCAAGGTGTGGATGAACCTTGCCAACTGTCGCACATCTTCGATATTCGTTGTCGTCTAAGAAAGTTTGTGTGCTAACTGGCGAGGTTTCGGTCATGCCGTAGCAAATACTCACTTCCGACATATTCATTTTTTCGCGAACTGCCTTCATGGTAGATTCAGGACAGGATGAACCAGCCATAATACCCGTTCTGAGACTGGAAAAATCGTATTGATTAAAGTCTGGATGGTTGAGTTCGGCTATAAACATCAGTGGCACACCATAGAGGGAGGTACATTGCTCATCCTGAACCGTCTGCATCACTGCAGCAGGTTCAAAAGCTTCCCCTGTAAAAATCATGCAGGAACCATGGGTGATACATGCGAGGTTGGCTAGCACCATCCCGAAGCAATGATAAAGTGGAACAGGAATACAAACACGATCCTTTTCGGTATAATTAAGTCGCTCACCAATAAAAAAACCATTGTTAAGGATATTATGATGTGAAAGTGTGGTTCCTTTTGGGAATCCTGTTGTGCCGGATGTGTATTGAATATTGATCGGCTCGTCAAATTGCATATCATTCTCAAATGATTGCAGTTGCTCATCAGTTATTTTTTTTCCGGCATCAATGAGGTATTGCCAATCATTTTCAATGACAGCGATGTGTTTGAGATGAATACATGAAGGTCTCACCTCATGCAGGATGTCGATATAGTTTGTTTTACGAAATCCCTTTGACATGATGAGCATGCGAACTTCGGATTGCCTGAGCGCATATTCCAACTCCGCTGATTTGTAGGCTGGATTGATGTTTACCAGTATTACACCTATGCGGGCAGTGGCAAATTGCACCAATACCCATTCGAAACGGTTTGGAGCCCAAATACCTACCCTGTCACCTTTTTTGATTCCATAGGACAAAATACCTTTTGCAACTCTGGCAATCTCGTCCCAAAATTCCTGGTAGCTTACCCTATAGTTTTGATAGGGTACCACTAACGCTTCGGCATCCGGATAATTTATAACGGTCTGCTTAAGCGCTTCAGTTATTGTCATTCCCAGTAATGGGATATCAGATAATCCATGGTCATATGAGATTTTTGTGGTAATAGTATCTGCCGAAATTGTATTCATGGTATTGCTATCATTTATGATGAATAAAAAATTATTTATTCATTTAGGGGAAGATTAAAAAATTGTTCCTGAATATATTTTTCAAATATACAAAACATGAAAAAAACTTTTTTATATGATTTTAGTTTTGAAAGCATGTTTGGACTATTTGGAAAAAAATCAGAAATCGATAAACTCAACAGCATTTATAAAAAGCTACAAGAGGAATCATTTAAGTTGTCACACACCAACAGGGCAGCTAGTGACAAAAAAGCAGTAGAAGCGGAAGCGGTATTAAAGCAAATAGAGCAGTTGCGCGATTAGGGAAATTCTTTTCATTTTAAAATCCCTTTCAAAAAGGAGATTTTAAAATGAAAAGATACATCTAAGCACTTATTTTGGCTGCACGATGCTTCATTAGTGCAACGGCTTCTTCACTAGAAGAAAACATCCCGTTTATATTTACCAGATGCTTTTCAAGGACATCGTAATTTTTAGTCATTAGATTTTTCCAAACAAACAAAAAATCTACGCCTTCAAATACCAGTGCTTTATTGGCTGCATATTCATCAAGATTGTCTTGCAAATGTGCTGGATGCAATGTCCAATGCATTGCAGGTTTGATGTGATGACTGATGTGGTATCCGTCGTTCCAGCATTTTTTATTGTATTTCGCATTGATACACGTGATACTGTTTTTATAATCATTTGATGGGTCTTCACCGTCGACGAATGAATGTTGCGCCCAGTTGCCCATCATCATGATCACGCGAGATAAGAGTAAGGGTAAAATAAATACCATTACGGTTGCCTCCCAGTTGACAAAACATAAGCCAATACACATGAAGACAAAGAACAACTCTCCCCTCATCACCTTTCTGCTAAGCTTGACCTGCTTGTGTTTTATGAAATAAAATATCAATGGAATCACTCCAAGTACGAAAAAATTCAGTAGATACTTCGAGAAATCCTTTACGCTGTCGCGTTGAAAATGCATTGTGGAACTCAGATCTTCTTCCAAATTGTTTTCACGGTGATGCATACCAAGATGGTGGCTGGCGTATGTTTCCGGTGTCTGGCCAAAAAATAGGCCAATAAACCAAGGTAAATATAAGTTTGCTAATTTATATTCTTTTTTGAACCACGGCCTGTGACTGGTGCAATGAAGCATCAAACCAAATGGTCCTTTAAAAACTAAATTATTAAAATAAACATAGGCTGCGGATACGGCCCACCACATCCAACCACTTATAAAAGGCATATATAATAAAATACCAAGAGGCACCAGAATCAAGGTGATTCTCAAAGTCAAATGTACAAATGGTAAATCCCGTTCATCATTGATTAGTTTTAACCAAAACGTATCTAACGCGGAATAACTTTGGGGTTTTATAAATACTGGGTCAATAAGAACAGGGAAAGATTTCATAATAGGATAAAAGGTGAGCAAATAGAATTTCGAAAGATAGAGATTTAATCCTCCAATACTAATTTTTTGTAAAGGAAAGAGATGAATATCATTTATCGTGGCGGAATCATGGAGATTTTAACAGTTTTTAAAAATAATTTACAGGGTATAGTCATTTATGATCCATATCATGATTTTTAGGTTTTGTATTCCTTAGCTTTATATTGAATTAATGCCATGAAACACGTCTTCATTTACATTAAGAAATATAAGAAAAGAGCCAAGGGTCTTTTTGAATGCTGGATTTACTAGATTAGATTCTGGGGAATAAATTGTCGTATCCTATCGGCATCCTCACATTTGCACAAAATTTCACAATAAATATTTTCCAAAGTTTGTTTTAAATGTCATCAGTTACGGTTTTTGATATTAAGCGATTTGCAGTTCATGATGGACCTGGTATCCGCACAACGGTCTTCCTAAAAGGATGTCCAATGGATTGCTGGTGGTGTCATAATCCTGAAAGCCGCAGCAGCAAACCTGAAGTAATTACTTATTTGCAAAAGCTGGGAGAAAAAGAAGTCGAAAGCAAAAAAGTATATGGAAAATCAATGCCTATCCAAGAGGTGATAGATGAGGTGCTTAAGGATAAAATCTTTTTTGAAGAATCAGGCGGTGGCGTTACCTTTTCCGGTGGCGAACCGTTGCAACAGGTAGATGGCCTGGTTAAACTTTTACAATTGTGTAAAACCCATGGATTGCATACTGCGGTCGATACGTGCGGTTATGCTCAGTGGTTCGGTTTTGAAAAAATCACACCTTATACAGATTTGTTTTTATATGATTTAAAGGTTTTGGATTCTACAAAACATGTCCGATTTACTGGGGTAAAAAATGAACTTATCATTAGTAATTTTCAAAAATTGGTTGAAAAGCAGGCAAACATTGAAATACGAATTCCGGTGATCCCAGGCGTAAATGATGCAGAAGATGACGTAAAAAAATACATTAATTTTCTTCAATCCACATCGACAGAATCTTTTAAAATTCACTTGCTTCCCTATCATAATATCGCTGGTAATAAATATCTGAAACTCCATCTTAAAAACAGGATGGAACAGCTAACAGACGTGCCTGTTTTGGAAATTGAAAATATTAAAAATCAACTTCAGGATGCAGGATTTATGGTAGGTATAGGTGGATAAACTGGTATAAAGCTTAAAAATAGAATGATATAATTTGAAATAATCATGACCGAGCGAATAGA
>JAHEMV010000685.1 GCA_024643455.1 Cytophagales bacterium | reverse complement strand
AAATACATGAAATCAATGCGGATTGGGAAAAAATGCCATGGAAAGATATAGCTCCACTTTATCTCTCTGAATTCATGGGAGATAAGCCGGAACATTTTCCGCAAACTCAAGCCAAAATAGCCTATGATGATTCAGCTATTTATGTCATTTTTAGAGTCGAAGATCAATACGTCAAGGCTATCCACGATAAAAATCAGGACCCTGTCTATAAAGACAGTTGTGTGGAATTTTTCTTTTCACCTGAGAAGGATAGTAACGAAGGTTATTTCAATCTTGAGATGAATTGTGGTGGAACTATACTATTACATCATCAGAAAAAGCCAGGGATCGACAGTAAGCTCATTAGTACAACTCGCATTGACCAGATAGAAGTCGCTCATAGTTTACCGAAAATAGTAAATCCTGAAATTGGGAAAAGAACCACATGGGTAGTTGAATACAAGATCCCATTTTCTATTTTAACTGATTATCATCATTTTTCACTGCCAAAAAAAGGCACTATGTGGCGCGCAAATTTTTATAAATGTGCTGATGATACTTCTCATCCGCACTGGCTTACATGGGCTCCAGTTAATCATCCGATCCCCAATTTCCATTTACCTGAATTTTTTGGGTGGTTGGAATTTGAATGAGTCTAAGCTTATTTGCTGAAGTTTCATTAAACTTTTCGAAAAGCAGGTGGTGATAATAATAAGGCAAATCAAATACACATTAATTTAGGGTTATTGATTTTTAACTGCCTGATTTATCAATTCTCCCAATTGAACTCTTTTCTGATCCCATTGCTCTGCATCATAAACCCACACATCGAGGTTCCCGATTGCTTGGTCCCCAAATGGCTGATTGATGATGCTATTCACAATCTTATTTGCATTGTCTTTATTCCCCTCAAGTTGAGTCAATAACCTCATATATTCATATTCCTGTACCCCATTACGCATGGTTTTTAACCGGATGGAAGGGCAAGCACCATCAACATTTGGTACAATGCCAGGGCTGTAAATTAATAAGCCATTTCCATTTAATTTTTTATAAGTAAATCCTGGATCTGAATCGGATCCGGTTTTATAGGTATCCTTCCAGGTTTCAGGATCATACCAGGCGCTTTTCCATCCGGCACCTACTCCCCAGCTAATCCAGGAATAGGTATTGTATTTCCAACTGCTCCAGCTTATTGCCCGATCATTGATCAATGGCAAATCGATAAAGGTTGAACTCCCAACCCAGCTATTTACTTTGGATTCATAAAGCATTGGGCCGTATAACCAATCTTCAATACCAATATCCTGGTACTTTTTAACTTTGTCAATGTTGTAGTTAATGGTATGAGAGGCCCAGGAATTAATGGAGTTACTAACAATTTTCATGGCCTCCTCACTGTAACCTCCATCGATCCTAAAATGAGCTTCAGGAAAATTAGTTTTAAACATGTCACCATAATATACCATCCGATCCCATGCTGAGGGGTAATAGCTTTCGTCAAGGCCATTCAAATAGACAGTAATTTCTGTTTTTTCAGGGTTATAAATTTTTAGTAGGTGATCCCGGACTTCTTTTATGGTCTTTATATAAAGCGCCTTGTTTTGAGGCTTTTGTTCTTGTGTAGAATCTCCGACATTTGGCCAACCCGTATTTCCACCGTGTTTTCCAACTACATTAAAAGGAAGAATAAACGCTTCAATGGGCTCCCCATATCCCGGCCCAAAAGAATAGCCGTATTTGTCAGTAAAAGCATCACCACTAAAGTATTTATCAAGTCTGTTATCAAAAGAATCCCAACGTATATTGATTTCTTTATTTTCGGAGATCTGCAGATTAGGTTTATAGGTTGGGTCCATGAGTGAAATCCGGTTGCGTTTAAAAAGTTGGTAAATCTCCAATTCTTGATTTTCATCCATATTGCTTAAGAATCCTTCATGCTGTAAGCTGGCTCTTAATTTATTTTCATTAGGCAGTGCAAAATCCCAAACTTCAAGATCAATTGGGATTTTCTGTGTTTGTTTGCCTATCGTAACCGCTATTGAAGTAGAATAAATGCCCGGACTCACTTCCTTTTTATCATACGGTATATATTGATCTACCCAGACTATCATGGACTTTTGATGTTCAATTCGATTATTAAAGTCTGGTAGCTCGAGTGGATATGTCCATCTGTGTTTAACTTTTGCTGAATCGACCTGGATATATTTAAATGGAATTAGGGCGTCTGGGTACCAACCTACACCAAGTGATGCTTTCGGATATCCTGTGCTGGGCGTTTTTACCTGTACTGACCATTCCAGGAATAACTCCGGTTCAAAAGGAAATTGATTGTCGTTATTTTTAAAAGGAGGCATTTCAATTTTTATTCCTTTTAAGGATGATTCAGTATTATTGCTTAATACAAGTTGAAATGAGATATACTCGCCTCTGGCACCTTGAAATGATGCCCGTTTTCCATTAAAAACCCA
>JAHEMV010000684.1 GCA_024643455.1 Cytophagales bacterium | reverse complement strand
AATATGCAGGTATTCTACGAGCTTCAATTGCTTCCGCAGGGAATGATTTCAGACTTGGAGCAAATGAAGCCCCTCCGGCAATCATATCTGCATTTATTGGTTCGCAATTGAGCGCAGTACTGGACGAGCTTGAAAATAGCGGAAACATCAAAATCGAGAAAGGGGATAATATGTATATGAAACTCGGAATCGATAAAATCCCTGAAATCATCCTTGATAATACTGATCGAAACAGAACTTCTCCTTTTGCATTTACCGGGAACAAATTTGAATTCAGAGCTGTAGGTGGCAATGCAAACGTTGGATTGCCAATGACAGTGCTAAATACCATTATGGCAAAGCAATTGAATGATTTCAGAGAGAAGGTAGATGCTTTAATTGAAAAAGGTAAAGAGAAGCGGCTGGCTATTATTGAAGTGCTTAGAAAGTTCATTAAAGAATCAAAAGCAGTGATTTTCGAAGGGGATGGTTATTCTGAAGATTGGGTAAAAGAAGCTGCAAAACGTGGTTTACCAAATGTTAAAGATACTCCTGAAGCATTGGATGCTTTCCTTACTAAAGAAAGTAAAGATGTATTTGCAGCATACAATGTATTAAGTGCTAGAGAGCTAGAGGCCAGAAATGAGATCCTTTGGGAAAATTATATCATGAAAGTGCAAATCGAATCCCGAGTTATTGGCGACCTTGCTTTGAATCATATTATACCTACTGCAGTAAAATATCAAATGAAACTCATTGATGCTGCAAAAGGTCTTAAGGATATTGGACTAGACAATAAATCAACGTTGAGTGTGATCAGCAAAATTACTGAACACATTGATGGAGTAAAAAATGGAGTCCTGGATATGATTGAAGAGCGAAAGCGCGTCAATAAAATTGAGGAAAGCCGTGAAAAAGCCGTTGAATATTGCCATAAAATCAAACATAAATATTTTGATGCAATCAGATATCATGTTGACAAATTAGAATTATTTGTAGATGATGAAGATTGGCCATTGGTGAAATATCGTGAAATGCTTTTTGTTCATTAATTTCTGACAACGAACAATTCAACCAAAGCGATGCGTCAAAGGATGCATCGCTTTTTTTATTTCAATTCTTCTCTATACCCAAAACAATAGTTTGTTATCCCCTGCAATCCAACCACATCTAAGGCATTATTTCAAAATTAAAATGAATATAACTTGCATATGTGATAGTTTTACTATTATTTTTGAGGGTACAAATTTAAAAAGTGAAAAATCTTAATATACATATTCAAGTCAAGCCGGAATTATACCTTAAAAATCCTGACACAACGGATCTGGGACGCAACATCGTTTCATCGAGTATTGCACTAATAAGTGACCTAGGGTTTGAAGCATTTACCTTTAAGAAACTTGGAGAGATCATAAAATCGCCTGAAAGCTCGATTTACCGTTATTTTGAAAGTAAACATACATTATTGGTTTACCTAACCTCATGGTATTGGACATGGATAGAATACCGACTGGTATTTGCCGCAGCCAATGTCGAATCAGCCGTTCAAAGACTCAAGGAATCAATCAAAATACTAACCCGGCAAATAGCAGAAGATCTTTCTCTTGGCGAAATTGATGTGCGACTTTTAGAAAAAATAATCATTACGGAATCTGCAAAGACCTACCTTACCAAATTGGTAGACAAGGAAAATGAAAAAGGATATTTTGCGGCTTATAAGCAAGTTGTCAAAAGAGTTACGGAAATCGTTACGGAAATTAATCCAAAATATGAATATCCTCATATGCTAATTACTACCATTATTGAGGGGGCTCACCACCAACATTACTTTGCCGAACATTTGCCTTCTTTAACCAATACTTTCAAAAACAAAGAGGATATTATTTCAGAGTTTTATATTCACCTGGTATTTAAAACTATTGAAGAATGAAACATTACCTTTTAAGTCTTTTCTCGAAAATTGTACATTCATTAGGTCACTTCATGATTCTACTTTTTATTCTTTACATAAATGCCTTACCAATCCTTAAAAATGTAAATTATAAAATTGAATCAAACTACCTGCAAAGTGAAATTCTAGGTGAAGAAGATTTAGAAGAGCGAGAATTCTTCATCGAAAAACAAGAGAAAAAAGAACTTGTTTGCTCGGCTAAATTTATCGATCCAACATCGTTTATCGGTCATCATTTCTCTGAATTTAATCCTGATATTCAAATACCTCCACCTAAGTATTCATAATACTTTTCCTTAAATAGTAGTTACAGTATATTAAAAAATAGTGCTTACTATTTATTAAGCCAATTTTTAGGTTTGAAACGTCAATCAAAAATTCACAAAATAAATTTTAAACTGTACCTGGCCCAATGCCTTAAAAACGCATGTTCTACATGGTATAAATCATAAGGGTCAAACAATTTTCGCATCATAAAAAAAGAATCATGAATATTAAAAATAACCTTAGCCCTTTTAAAAACTTTA
>JAHEMV010000190.1 GCA_024643455.1 Cytophagales bacterium | reverse complement strand
TTTGGTTTTTTCTTCGTTCAGATTTTCAAACCTGCGTTGGAATTTAAGCTAATAATTAATGTCCTAGTTGGTATACTAGTGCTATGCTTTGTCGCGCAAACCATCGGTCTTGGCCTAAGGTGGTATATTGCCGAACACGCACCCTGGAGCAATGGCTATGAATCCATGATCTACATCTCCTGGGCCACAATGCTTGCCGGTTTTGTATTTATGAGGAAATCACCAGTAATTCTTTCCGTTACCTCGTTGCTTACGGGCGTTACTCTTCTAACAGCTCATATGAGTTGGATGAATCCTGAAATCACTAACCTTGTGCCTGTACTCAAATCATATTGGTTGACAATCCATGTAGCTACCATTACAGGAAGTTATGGATTTTTAGCACTTGGAGGACTCACTGCATTTCTAAACTTATGCATCATGATTTTTAGAAATAAAGAAAACAGAATCCGGATCAATCTAACGATGAAAGAACTTTCGCTTATCATTGAATTATCTTTTACTGTTGGTCTTATTCTTTTAGTAATTGGAAACTTCCTTGGAGGCATTTGGGCAAATGAATCCTGGGGTCGTTACTGGGGTTGGGACCCCAAAGAAACGTGGTCGCTTGTTACCATCATTATTTATTCATTTATTCTCCACATGAGGCTGATCCCTGGATTTAGGAATACTTTCTCGTTTAATCTTTTATCAATGTTTGCTTTTAGCTCGGTATTGATGACGTATTTTGGTGTGAACTACTACTTGTCGGGATTGCACTCATATGCTTCGGGAGACCCTATTCCAGTACCTACGTTTGTTTATTATACCTTAGGAGTAATGCTTCTGATCAGTATACTGGCAGCATATAATGATTTCAAGCTTAAAGATCTGTCGCCTGAACTGGAAGACGAAAACAGTTAAAATTCAGGCAGGTTTTTTGACAAATAGTTTCTCATGGGAAATTCGGTTAATTTCCCATTGAGATTCAAATATTCGATATAGGTTTTAAAAATCTTTTTTTCTACCTGATTCTTTTTTTCCATCAGGTCCATATGAAATTCATTTAATTTTATAAGGTCAGCCATTTTTATTCCTTTACCTGGACTTTGCAAGTTCAATATGTTTTGCGTACTGATACTTTCCATTTTATCGATTATCTCTTTGTGTTGCTGAGAAAAATGGTCCATGCGTAGTACTGCAAGTTCCAAATCCTTTTTATGATCTTCCTTTTTTTCATCCAACAATGCCTCGTCATCCATCAATGCCAATTTCCTTCGATTGAGCTGTGGTTTGTCCGGGTTGACAATAGGGATTCGAACGCCAATTTGATAGCCGAAATGCTCAAAGGTTTCATTACCACGATTAGCATCATACCCAGCTTGAAAATAGCCTATGTTTCTTAGTGACTCAGACTTTTCAATGTTAAATCGTTCTGCTTCCAAAGCATTGCGTTGATCCAATTTTACAAGGTCAATATATTCTCCGGATGGTTTACCCTTGAACTGTGAAAAAAGAGTCAGAATATCATCAGTTCCCATAAATTCCTCTTCATTCCAGATTATATTTTCAGAAAAAGTGTATTTCCCCTTCATTAAATATTCAACTTCATCCAGAAAAATTTGAGCATTCTCAATTCCCATTTTTATATCTAACTCATCAGATTCTGCATCAATCAGATCACCAATATCCATAGCATATACACCTGTACTTTGGCTCATCATCTCAATGATCTGCCTGTTTATTTCCAATTGTTTCTGGAGATTTACCTTCTTTTTATGTTCAAAAAAATGTTCCAGCACTAAGGAGTATCGGTCGATTAATGCATTATTAAGTACGTCCTGATATTCAGTATTAAGAATAGCTACCTGTTTGTCATAGTAGCGCTTATTGGCTTTTAACTCTCCAGGATTTCCTGGTGTAATTCTGATCCTGTAATCGTCAAGGCTCCAATTAAGATCTCCGGACCCAACCCTAAACTCCATACGATTGATCCATGGACCATTAAAATTATTTTCTTTTAAAAAATCAAGTTTGGCTTGTGTTGGATTAAGTGAAATATCATTACGCGCCGAAGCTAAAAAAGCTTCCATATTAAACTGTGCGACACTATAATTGGGTAATAGGCTTAAGCTGAAAAGAATAAAAAAAATATGTTTGAACACCATGACTTATTTCTTGATGATTACAAATACCCGCTCACCATTTAAAAATTTGTTGTTTTCAGGAATTTTAATAAATAATTCCTGCCCCCACATTGGAATGTTCTGGTTGCTTTTTAATCTGCTCGGATATTCAATAATTCGTGCTCCAACTTCCAAAATCTTACCTTCAATACTGTAACTTCTATTGGTGGATTCGACTTGCACCGTTTTCCCTACCTCAATTTCATATTTATAGCCTTCATTCATCACAGCCTTGATGATCGTTGGGTTTGACTCATAAATAGAAAGGATAGTGGTATAGGGAGAAAGCAACTCTCCGTTTTGAGCATTGACACTACCAATAGTTCCAGTAATTTCCGCAGTTTTTACCAATTCTTTTTCCTCTAATAAAAGCACTTCCAGTTCTTTTTTGAGTTGCCCAGAAACTATTTCATAGGTTTTCATCTCTTCATCATAAATCTGCTTTGCAGACCTCATCTCCAATTCATACTTTTTTTGATTCCGGTCTTTTTCATTTACCAAAACATTTAGCTGGATATCATAATAGGATGCATCATGATTTTTCACAGTATCGACCATCCCCGTTAGATTCTCAAATTTATCCGACAACTGCTTATTATTTGCAACGATAACTTTTAACTGATCGATCTCACTGTTTATCTTACGCAGATCAGCCTCTTGTTCTACTGTCTGTTGTATTTTTTTTGCAGCATATTTTGATTCCACCAGAGAACGATCCAGGTCCAGTCGTTCTATTTCATTATTTTTTTTCTCAACATCCAACAACAGATCAGGACGTTCTACTTTTACAAGGATATCGCCAGGGTTTACAGTCTGCCCAGCAATTACATAGATTTCAATAATCTTAACTGCTTTATGATAACTAACTGCTTTTTTCATGGGTTCAACCTGGGCAACAATAGCAGTATTTGTCTCTCTAAATACCAGTGAAAACAACAAGAGAACAATGACAATCACTGTAAAAAAAATAATAAATAAGTTTTTCTTAATCATGACTAGAGTCTTTCAGAATTGTCCCTTCTATTAAGTTTTACATTGCTTATGCCTTCTATTTGCATGATATTTCTAAATAGGTCTTTATGTCCCGTATCATTTTTTAGGGAAATATGATATTCGTAGCGTTCATCTTCTAATTTCCCTTCGCTTATACTCATAAAAAAATAGCTGTCACAATTATTTTCCAGAAAATTAATGATCTCAGAAATCGTCTCTTTATTAGCAAGATTAAATGTAAGCGAATATAAATATAAGTATGACTTGCCATGAGGAGAAAAATAAAGCATGATCGAAACGGAGCAAAAAATAAGTGTCCCAGCAATAGCAATGGAATATCCATAGACACCAGCAGCAATACCCACACCCAGGCTGGCAAATATGAAAATGATATTTCGAGGTTCATTAACCCTGGTACGAAACCGAATAATTGCTATTGCACCTACAATCCCAAATCCAACAGCAACATTATTTCCAACAGCCATAATGATCATCGCAGTTGCAGGAGAGGATAAAATCATAGCCTGAAAAAAATTGCCTGAATACGAAATCCCCCTGAATGTAAATTTATAGGTAAATGCTATAATAGTACTGAGCACAAATGCTAAAAGCAACGAAAAAACTGCCACCTTAAAAGATGGAAATTCATAAAAGGACTGATCTAAAAAACTATCGAGCATGGTGTTTAGAATAATTGCCGGTGAAAAATTTTTAACCTTTAATATAAAAGGAAAAACCCAGAGGTAAATCCATATTGGCAGAAGCCTCAATAACGTATAAAAGTAAGGATTTTATTCGGATGTTGGCGCGTAGCAAATACATAATTTTACTCAAAACGAAACCTTCCGGGAAACAGAAATGAACATTAAAACAGTTTAAAAAGCCAATTCCGTTATTTGAAGGATCGAATTATTTCCAGTGTCAATTGCCTTATATCTGAAACTACCAAATCTGCCTTGGAAAGATCCTGGCTTCCAGTCCCGGGATTGGCATATCCGATACACAGCATGCCGGCTTCTTTCGCTGCACGAATACCGTTCATAGAATCTTCTATAACTAAACATTGAGATGGATTGGAACTAGATTGCTGAGCAGCCTTTAAAAATATTTCCGGATCTGGTTTAGATTTCACTACCTCGTTACCGCCGATCCGATGTGAAATATATTTTTCTAATTGGAAAAAGTCAATCACTTTATCAACTGTTGGCCTTGTCGCAGACGAGGCTACCTGAATGAGATAGTCATTATGAAATAATTCATGCATCAATTCTACTGAACCATCTACGAGCGGAACTCTTCTTTGCTCCAGCGCATCCCAATATTTTTTTCGACCATACAAAAGCAATTCCTCCGGGGTCTTTTTCAGATCATGTTTTTCTTTGATCATATTCCACATATCTATTGAGGAAGTCCCGACATACTTCATATGTTCATCATCAGAAATATCCAGACCAAGGTCACGAAACATTTCAAATTCCAATGCCTGGTGAATGGGTTCACTGTCGATGATCACACCATCCATATCAAAAATTACCGTGCTTATCATGGCTCAAAAATAATGGATTTAAGGCAATCTTAAAGCTCAGAATAAAATTGAAATGGATATTAACGTTAATTCGCAAGATGAAATAAGCCAATCGCGTGGCCTTCGTACCTATTCCAATAGGTGATGGCTTCTTTCAGGGGCAGTAATTTAATTTTGCATTTCTTCTCTTCAAAAAAATCTGTGGCCTCGTTTGAGATTTGAATTTTTTCCGGAATATCACAACCTATGATGAGCTCATTGATATTTGGATCGTACAACTGGTCGGCTTCATCAAGGGAAAGAATCTGCTTTTCAGGATGTTTTTTGGATAATTTCCTTTTTAAAATATTTCCTAAAGCATCGATGTGAAAATCAAAGTTGATCGCTTTCTCTTTAATGGTAATCTTGCCGTTTTTGGAAGTATTTATGTTTGGGAACATTGCAATTTTATATTTAGCCAACACTTATTTTAACGATTTGCCTGCCAAATAGTTAGTATGAAAATAACTAATATGCGCTGCATTGTATTTACCAAAAAACCAATTATACTTACCCACTAATTAAAATTGAGACCCCTGCTTTTATAAACCTGCAAACAAAAAAGTGATGCGTAATTTTCCCATGGTGTTTTTTATGTTCTTGTCTTTCAACGCCTTCTCCCAAAAAAATAATCTTTTTGAGTCAATAGAATATAAAATAGCATATCAAAACGGGACACGAGTAAGAACCGGATTGCCAGGTGAAAACTATTGGCAAAACCGATCAGACTATGTGATCAATGCTAATTTTAATCCTGAAACAAAAATAATTACAGGGCATTTACAAGTGACTTATTACAATGAAAGTCCAGATTCACTTAATTCTATGGTATTGAAATTAATGCAAAATGTTTATAAAAAAGGAGCTGTAAGACAAATGGAGGTAGATGAAAAAATTCTCCATGAAGGTATAAAAATTGAACAAGTAATGCTTGATGGAAAGAGCTTGCAGGATAATGCCATTAAAATATCGGGTACCGTAATGCGTCTTACTTTGCCCAAAGCAATCCATTCGAAATCAAGTGGAATTTTGGAACTGGATTTTATAACTCCTATGCCAACAAAGGCAGGATATCGAAGTGGAACCATTGATAGCACCTCTTTTTTCATTGCGTATTGGTTTCCACAAATGGCAGTTTATGATGATATTTTCGGATGGGACACAGATGAATATGTTGGAATTCCTGAAAACTATAATGACTTTTCCAATTATGAAGTATCACTAACACTCCCTTCTCAATACAATATCTGGGCTACAGGAGAACATATAAATGCCAAAGAAATCTTTTCTCCTGAAATAGTTAAAAGAATAGAACAATCAAAAAAGGATTCAAAATCCGTTAAAATCATCGATGAAAATGATTTTAGAAAAGCTGATGGAAAGAATAAAACGTGGTTTTTTAAGGCAAAAGACGTTCCTGATTTTGCTTGGGGTACCAGTGATCATTTCGTTTGGGAAGGCATGGCAGCAAATAACCCTACTCCAAAAAAAACTTGTTGGGTTCAGACTGTTTATCCAATTGGTGCCAATAATTTTGACTGGGCAATTAATATTTCAAAAAATTCCATAGAACTGTTTTCCAAAGAATTTCCTGGCATACCCTACCCTTACTTCAAACACATCACTTTCCGCGGCACAGAAGGCGGTGGCATGGAATTCCCTATGGTAGCAAATAACGACATCGCATATGATTCGACAAATACAGTTTTAGTTACTGCTCATGAATTAGCGCATAATTATTTCCCTTTTATGATGGGTGTCAATGAACGAAAATATGGATGGTGGGATGAAACGATGACTACACTCATGGAATCCTATCTGAAAGAAAGGATATACCCAGAACAACAAGTCCATGGTTTCTATAACAGAAAAGTGAGTTTTAATTATCTGGCTGCAGACCACGATATATTGCCTTTGATGACTGAAACCAGCAGCATGATGAAAGTAATGCCGAGTATTACCAATTTTTATGTGAAAGGACCTGCAGCGATGGATATGCTCATGGAACTCATAGGAAAAGAAAAATTCTATGAAATCAACAAAGCCTTTATGAATGCCTGGAAAGGTAAACACCCCACGCCATACGATTATTTCTATTTTTTTAATACTCTTTATGGCGAAAACCTAAACTGGTTTTGGGATGCATGTTTTTTTTCGTTTGGATATCCTGATCTCGCTATATCAGATGCATCTCAAAACAACGAATACCTGATTATTAAAATCCAGAATGTAGGAGGTTGGCCTATCCCATTTTTGATCGATATTGAGTATATCGATGGAACAAAATCATATGAAACCTTTAAAATTGATATTTGGAAAAGTAATCCAGAACTGACCACAATTCAAATGCCGGCAAATAAAAAGGTTGAAAGTGTGTCTATAGATGGCCGTTATTCTTATGAATCAAATCCTGAAAATAATAATTTCATTTTAAAATAATTTTATATTTCCTTTCTCTGGTGTATTGTCGTTTGGCAGAAAGCCTTATCCAGCAAATAATTTTAGACACCACGGGAAATGCCAAATCCATTAATTTTTTACGGTTACCATTATTGTACTTTATGTATAAATTATGTAAACTTTTAAAGCTATAAATATGACTGCATTCGAAATACTTTTGAATAATTTTTATGACAGCATCGAAAAGAACGAACCCACCAACAACAAGTTAGCAACCCCGAAAAATCCCAATGAGCTTTATGATGCAGTCAGGCAATTCATTGAAGCTTCATTTTTACACGGACAAAATTTATCTTATACCCAACTTTTTTCAGAACTGATAGATAAAACATCTGGTTTATTTCAAAGTTCCAGTCATGAGTCGTGGGAAAAAGTAAAATACGCTTTCATTGAAAATGATCTTCACATCATCAGACGTGATCGCAATAAAACTGAGATCGAAGAACTCAAGACAAGGTTGGTTCATTCATTTTAAATCCAAAAAATACAAATCGTACTTGAAAAATACACTCCATTTCAGGGAAATGAGCAGTGCTTATTATCTTAGGGAACGTTGCGCCTATAGTTTAAGCTTTTCCAAAACGGCATACATATTTCTTATTATTGTGACAATTTTATTTTAATCAGGAATAATGATCATTTTTCCATGATACAAAATAAATCCAGGCTTGCATTGGGATCCTCCGATAAAACGTAGTCTGAATGGTGAATCTGACTTACTAACTTGTCATCAACAGATTTCAATTTGTCCCTATTCATCCGGTTCAAAAACTCATATGGCATCTTGAGCAAGAATGCAGGCAACCTGTATTGTAGGTTCAAAACATCCCATCGCATCATTTTTTCAACTGATCTTTTATTATTAGCATAATACGCCATCACCTTCGCATTTCCCGTGATCCCTTTCATTTCCACCTTTTGAAATACTTTTTTAGCAAGTCGAGTCAATTCATTGGCAGTATATTCACGAATATGCCATGGGTTTCGAGATAGCGACATGGATATATTTGGCGTGGTGATCAAGGCCTTACCACCAGGTTTCAAGACACGATAAATTTCATTCAAATATTCAAGGTCATTTTTAATATGTTCGATTACCTGGAAACTAATTACAACATCAAAAGCATTATTTTCCAACCCTGTGAATGGAGGTATGACCATTTGATGAAAATTTCCTGTCGGATATTTATATTTTAGATTATCAATGACATCTGCAATTTTATCGACACCAGTAAATGAATCTGCAATTGGTGCTATAAGTTCTATCCCACGTCCCTCACCACATCCTACCTCCAATACCTTCCCAGAAATATAATCCTGACTCAAATAATAGGCCTTTAATAAACGTTGATGAATTGGATTGTCTGATGCAATAACATCCGATGCTATTTCTGTTGTATATACTGACATGCATTACCTCTTTTAAAACATTGTAAAGTAAAATAAATTAATTTAATTGCTGATGTCAATTGAGGGTAGAATTATCCAATACCATTCAAAACATATGAAAATCCAAAAATATATTCAAATTCTAATTTTTTTTATAACCTGGATGCCGTTAAACAGCATCTATGGCCAGAAAGTATTTATAGATGAAAATATTAATTATTGGTATTCTATCACCAATGAGATACATATCAACCATAATGTATTTTTAGAAGATGATTCTGCTCACGTACTTTTGGAGATCTCATTTAATGGAGGAGCGACGTTTGACGATTATTTTTTTATAAATGATCTTCATAGCAGTTATCATGAACTCAATGTAATTAAATCAGACACGATCAATATTGAAGAGTATATCATTTCAATTAAGGCGAATAAAATATACACCTATTTCAGTCT
>JAHEMV010000189.1 GCA_024643455.1 Cytophagales bacterium | reverse complement strand
TGATAAAAGAAAATAAAGTCAGCAAATATCTGCTTTATGCCATCGGGGAAATCATTCTTGTAGTTATAGGTATTTTAATTGCACTTGGGATAAACAATTGGAACCAGAAAAACAAAGACCATCGTTTAGGAGACGATCTATTGTACAGGATCCATAGTGATTTGGTATTGGACACCCTTAATTTCAAAAGCATAATCACTTCCAATAAAGCCTTGAGAGAAGATATTAGAAAGTTATTAGACACTTTATACCTTGGCGTTCACAATATAAAACAAGTTAAATACATGGGTGCAATCTATGATAAAGCATTAGACCAAGTGTTTTCACCAAATGATAATACTTATAAAGGTATGATCAGTTCAGGAACTTTGGGGCTAATCCAAAATATGGAATTAAAAGAAGAAATTGTTCAACTCTATAGTGATTACGATCAAAAAAGAGCATTGTTTACAGGCATAGGTCAATGGATGATTACAGTTGCTACTGCTGAGACTATTCAAACTGATTTCATTAAATTTAATGATGGTGTTTCCGATATTTTTACAAAACCCGAAATGCTAAATGAAAATGATTTTTCGTTTTTAAACAACAAAGAAGATCCAAGGTTTAAAATGTTTGTTAAAGCCATTTCAGCAACAGCTTTTAATCAGAGTGCCAGCAATGGCTATTATCTTGAATTGATAGGAAAATGTGAAACTGTTTTGAAACATATTGAACGAGAATTAAAAAATTAAATCTCTAAAACATAAGATTGGATTCTTCTGAAAAAACTTATTAAATTGACTACTAATATGATTATTAAATCCGCTTTTTTATTTTGTATAGGAGTTTCTTTTTTATCCTGTGAAAAGGCTTCCAAAAAAAGTACTTTGCCCAATGAACCAATTTCTAAAGAACTTTGGGTAGATGCAACAGATATCTATTTGCCTATAACTGCTGAGTGGACAAATCGTGTTGAAGTTGCCGATATAAATGGAGATAACCTTTTGGATTTACTTTTCGCCAATGGCGGTAATTATTCAGAACCAGGTGAACTGGAATCAAGTCATATTTTTTATCAATAAAGGCCCAGACACTAAATATGAAAACAAAAAAAATAACATGAAAATAAAACCAACCTTCTTTCTTTTGCTCATCCTTCTTGGAAGTTGTAAAAATGCCACCAAATCTGAAGAGTCCTTGGCTCAAAACAACAATATTGTTATAGCCAATCAATTTATTAATGCTTTCTATTCGTTTAATAAGGATTCATTGAGTGCCATCTTATCCGAGGCCAATGAATCGCGACCAGGCATCCTATTCTATCAAAATTGGGCTGAATGTGGCAATTATGGAGTACTCAACCGCGCGGAGGTCATCGTAAAAAATGATACCCTTGTAGTGTGCCCTGTTACCGTAAGAGATGATCTGATTCAAGCGCTTCAGCTAGATATGCACGTGACCGATACCTTTCATTTGGGGATAATTGATGGACATATTAAATCTGTTGAAACCTCCTCTAACGATCCAGAGTTATTTCATGAAGCCAGGAAATGGGTACGTGAGAATTTAGCCGAATTGGTTGAAGAGCCATGTAAACGCGATAAAGAAAATGGCCCTACGCCCTGTGAATGTGTGAAGGCAACAGTACAAGGATTTAAAGAATTTATAGCTACAAAAAAATAGAATTCTTATTGAACCTTAATTTTTTTCTTCTTGCCTAAAAACCGATTTGGCTGGCTCAACTTTTTCAAAAGCAAATTCGGAAATTATTTTAGCATTGGGATAAGTCTGTTCTAGATTCGACAAGTCTTCAGTGGTAATCTTTGTATTTCTAACGTAGGTTCTTAATTTACCGATGCTTGAAAGCAAGGTACGCAAGCCTTCACTAGTTATATTAGTATTGCTCAAATTAACCGATTCTAGATGTTCATTTTTGGTTAAAAATAAAACCATAGTATCTGAAAGGCTATTGTTGCTGACATCCAATCGCGTTAAATGCTCCATAGGTAAGAGACCATTTACTAGCTCATCCGTAAGATTACAATCTACCAGTTTAAGAACCGTAACATGGTCTGAAACTTTATTTAGTAATTCAATTTGGGCAGCGTTGATGGTATCGTTAATAAATGTCACATCTAATAAAAAGTTCGTCTTGCCTAGGTAATTGACTCTAAATCCTGAATTTCGAAGTTGGTTAAGAGAACCTTCATCTAAAGAATCCACTTTTACCTTGTCATAATAAGGTATCGGAGTGAAATCCAAGCCATAATCACGATTGAGTAGTGCGATTAACTCTTTACCCATTTCATCCGAATTAAAGGTTGCTAAACTATCAGCTCCGTTTTCAATCCAATATTTAAGGATTTTGATGTCGGTATACCCAAAACCAGAACCTCTTGGCGGCATCGCCTTTTCATGATCTGCAGGCAAACTCACTCTTGTAAACAATTCACTCGTATTTGGATTTCTAGGGATTATGGGTTGTGCATGATCTGCCTCTTTAAATAAAGCGCTATATCCTTCAAGATTCAACCCGCCTTTACTGTTTTCAGCGTTATGGCATTCCATACACTTATTTTCAAAAAGGGGTTTTAAAATATGCTCATAAATTTGAAGCGAATCATGACTTTTTTCTTTAATGTCAATATATTCGGTAGAATTTTTGTTTTTCAAAAAATTAGGTCCATATTCTACGAGATATGAAGATCCGTGTGTAAGATTCCCACCAAAATGACCTGTAAGTGAAGTTAAAACAATGGCAACCGTGGAAAAGCCTAGCTTTAATTTAGCTTTGTCTGCCGGAGCTTTGACCTGGTAGACAATCACAAAAAGCATAACCACCAAGGTGACTATTCCTAAATATTTATGGTCATTGAGTGGTTCAGTGCCGTATTCGTCACTAAAAGATAATAACCATCCCGTTATGGCAGCCACGATTCCTGCAAGAAGACCAATACTATAAGTTACAACGATTATTTTTCGGGAATTGACAATGTTTTGGTATCCTAGTTTATATAGGATTTCAAATAAATACCCCAAAATAAATATACCAATTGGCAGGTGGACGATCAACGGATGGAAGCGACCAATAAAAAGTTCCCAATCCATTAGCTCAGTATATCTTTTACAACATTCCCATGAACATCTGTCAATCGAAATCTACGCCCTTGATACTTATAATTCAGTTTTTCATGATCCAATCCCAACAAGTGTAATATCGTTGCATTAAGATCGTGCACATGGACCTTGTTTTCAATGATATGATATCCAAAGTCATCGGTTGCACCATAAGTTAATCCCTTTTTAACACCTGCTCCAGCCATTAACATGGTGTAGGCATCTGGATGATGATCTCTACCAAAATTATCTTTGGTAAGCTCACCTTGTGAAAAACTGGTTCTTCCAAACTCACCGCCCCAAATCACCAATGTATCTTCCAGCAAACCTCGTTGTTTAAGATCCATGATCAATGCAGCAGAACCTTGGTCCACATCTTTACAGTTTTTTGGAATCTGCTTTGGCAAATTGCTATGATGGTCCCATCCACCATGATATAACTGAACGAATCGAACACCACGCTCCACCAATCTTCGGGCCAATAAACAGTTGCTGGCAAAAGTTCCAGGTTTTTTACTGTCCTCACCATATAATTCATAGATATGATCAGGTTCACCTTCTGTGTTCATCACTTCCGGAACTGACGTCTGCATTCGGAAGGCCATTTCATACTGTGACATTTTTGCTTTGATACTTTCATCTTCCCAAATTGAATAATTCTGACCTTGCAATTTTTGAAGATGATCAAGTTGTTCACGCCTCATCGTTTCGGTAACCCCAGGCGGGTTATTTAAAAACAACACAGGATTTTTTCCACTTCTTAATTGAACACCTTGATGCTCGGCAGGTAAAAATCCGCTCGATAACAGTCGGGACGACCCCCCTTCATTTCCCTTTGTCATTAAGGCGATATAACTGGGCAAATCTTCATTTTCTGAACCAAGCCCGTAACTTATCCAGGCACCCATGGTTGGTCTTCCTGGAATTTCAGACCCCGTATGTGTAAACATTTGGGCAGGTTCGTGTTGAACCGATTCTGTATAGACAGAATTGATCATGCACAACTCATCTGTAATTTGGGCCATGTATGGCATCAGATCACTCATCCACATCCCGCTATTTCCACGCTGTTTGAATTCATAAATAGGACGAACGATTGGCTTGCTGGCCTGTGCCTCGACAGTTGCGGTTACACGATCTCCCATAACGCTATTTGGCAGCTCAACACCATGCATTTTTGTAAGAATGGGCTTGTAATCGAACAGATCCAGTTGTGAAGGAGCACCAATCATATTGAGAAAAATGATACGCTTTGCTTTTGGCGCAAAATGAGGCCCGATTGAAGCGTTGAATGTACTCCCAAATGCGCTTAATGGATTAATCAAAGACGCCAATGATATAGCTCCAAGACCAAGAGTAGATTTACAGAGAAAATCCTTTCGGCTTATGGGGTTGTGATGGTGATGATCTTTCATATTTATTAGCGTTTCATATAAGATTCGTCAAAATTAAATATTGTACTGACTACAAGTGTCATGGCAGCTGTTTTTTCTTTGGAAAGCACTTTATCAAACGACTTTTCACCGACCGATATTATAGAGTCTGCCATAGTTGGTTCATTTTTAAATTGTTCAAGAGACTGTTGGTATTGTTCTTTGAGAACAACTAATTGATCTTTATTTGGTTTAAGACCTGTGGATCGCCTAAATGCCAATTCAATTTGCTGAGTTATATCGTTTGGAAATTCCTTTTGAACTTTTTCTGACAAGGCCCTAGATGCTTCTACAAATTGTGGATCATTCAAAAGTGTAAGAGCCTGTAAAGGGGTACTGGTAGTATTTCGTCTTATCGTGCAAATTTCCCTCGAAGTTGCGTCAAAATTGATCATGTATGGGTTGGGTGCAAAACGTCTTGAAAACGTATAAAGACTGCGTCTGTACAAATTTTTTCCTTTGTCGGGTTTGTATTTACCAAGAATTTTAGAGGTCATACCCAGCTCCTCCCAAATTCCCTCCGGTTGGTAAGGCTTTACACTAGGTCCACCAATTTCTTCAACCAAAAGGCCACTCGCCTTAAGTGCATTGTCACGGATCATTTCTGCCGACCATCGATACGATGGGCTCCTTGCTAAAAGTATATTTTCTGGATCTGATTCACATAAATTTTCAGGACAAAAGGAACTCTGTCTGTAAGTATAAGACATAACCATTTGTTTGATGGTGCGTTTTATATCCCATCCATGCTCCTTGAAATCTGTTGCCAACCAATCCAAAAGTTCTGGATGGCTAGGTCGTTCTCCTTGACTTCCAAAATCTTCTGCTGTTTTCACCAAACCCCTACCAAAGATCATCTGCCAATAACGATTAACCGCCACTCGTGGTACCAAAGGGTTTTTTTCATCAAAAAGCCATTTGGCAAGCCCAAGTCTGTTTTTTGGAAGGTCATTGTCAAAAGGAAGTACCTTATTGATTCCTCCTGCTTCAACTGCTTCCAAATGCTGATTGTAAAGTCCTTTGTCTAATATATAGGTCTTTCTAGGAACCTTCATCTCTTCCATGACCATCAGTTCATTGGCACTGTCCAAAACTTTACTGATTTCAATTCTTGATTTACGGATTTCATTTCTCTTTACAGCAAGACTTTTATCCTTCAAAAACCAATATTCCGTTTTTATTCTTTCTGAATTCGCATCTACGTCACCTTCGCCAATTGAGGCCATTTCCCATTGGGATAATTGCCTATCAAAAATTTTAATTTCATCAATGCTTCCTTGAAACAGTCCGAGATCTTCGGTCCATAGACGAAAGCTCCTTCCAACAACTAGAGGGAGCGTATCTCGTGTCATTTCAAAATTAACTGGAAGAATAGATCGTTTTAACTGGTCAAAATTGGTTTGCGTTTTTACCTTTTTACCGTTGACAAAAATGGAGATGCCTTTTGCCGATTTACTGCCGTCATAAGTTATTCCTATTTGATGCCATTTATTGTGCGGAATTTGGGACAATGAACTAACAGAAATAACCTCATCGGGCAATCGGTGTATCAATCTTACACGAACATGATTACTGGAATCTAAAGCTAGTTCCCAACCGCGATGGAACTGGAATACAGTTCCTGAATTGGCTATAATTGTTTGGGAAGA
The DNA here is from genome assembly GCA_024643455.1 of Cytophagales bacterium. Classification (GTDB taxonomy): domain Bacteria; phylum Bacteroidota; class Bacteroidia; order Cytophagales; family Cyclobacteriaceae; genus JAAUQL01. The sequence continues at coordinate 2,850 of JAHEMV010000189.1, read as the reverse complement.
TCCGATAGAATCCTTTTCGGTATTGATCCAAGCACTTACGCTAAACGGATCAAAATGCTCGAACCTGCCAATTTTTCGAAGTGCAATTTCATCATATTCTTCATTAAAGTATGCGGCCTTGCCAAATTTACCTTCGGTTAGCGTAACTTTTAGAGTGGCCTCTGCTTCCTTGTTGTCATCGAGCATCTGCAATTCCTTATATACTTTTTTCTTTACTTCTTCTTTCTCTTTCTTCTTTTCATCTTCAGTATCATCTGAAGGTTTCTTTTTTTTCTTTATTTCCTTTTTGTAAGGCTTTATAGAATTAAATGCATAATATCCTATAGGATCGGTAACCATTACTTTCGAAAGTGGTTTGTTGTAGTTGGAATAGGCTTCATTTTTAATATCTTCAAGCGCCTTTTCTTTTGAAGCTAATGTTTCAATATAAGTGTTGATTTGAGATTTCTCCTTTTCATCCAAAAGTATGATGGTAGGTGCCCGGTCTGAATCTGCTGGAGCGAGTCCAAATTCCATGGTATTATTGAAAAAGGCCGCAAGTTGATAAAATTCCTTTTGTGAAATTGGATCAAATTTGTGGTCATGGCATTTGGCACATTCTACCGTAAGTCCAAGAAGTGCCGTTCCTGTAACACCTGCCCGTTCGTTGACGTATTCCACGCGAAATTCTTCATCTATTGAACCTGCAGAACCCTCCAATGGATTCATCCTTACAAACGCAGTTGCTATTTTGGACTGTTCATCAGCATCAGGAACAAGATCACCTGCAAGTTGCTGGGTAACGAACTTATCATAGGGCATATTGTTTTTGAAGGCCTTTATCACCCAATCCCTAAAGGGCCATGACGTACGGTAACCATCAAATGAAATCCCATGTGAATCTGAATAACGAGAGACATCCATCCATTCTTGGGTCAATCGTTCGGCACAGGCATCAGATGACAACAAACGATCAACGACCTTTTCGTAAGCATTCTCTGAAGTGTCATTTAAAAATGCATCTATTTCTTCAACTGTTGGGGGTAACCCCGTGAGATCCATGGTTACTCGTTTAATCAGGTGTTCCTTATCTGCTATAGATGATGGCTGTAAGCCAAGTTGCAATAATTGATTTTGAATGTAACTATCGATTTCATTGTTACGCGTCCATTCATTGTCAAGTTCGGGAACTTTAGGTTCGGTTAATGCCAGGAACGACCAATGCTCCTTCCATTGTGTACCTTGCTCGATCCATTTGGCAATCATGGCAATTTCACGATCAGAAATCTTGAGTTCAGAATCAGGTGGAGGCATCATCACATTGGGGTCGTCACTCAACAACCGGTGAATGATTTCGCTTTTGCCCAAATTGCCTTTTACAAAAGCTCGGTTACCGGATTCCAATTTTTTAAAGGCTTCTTCCTCAATATCAAGTCGCAATCCTGCCTTTCTAGTATTCTCATCAGGCCCATGACAGGTATAACAGCGGTCGGATAGTATAGGCTTTATATGAAAATTATAATCGACAATGTCTGGCAAAGATTCATAGGCTTGCGACACTTCTTTTGGCAATGAGCCAGAACAACTCAAAGTCAAAAACAAGACTACAATAAGTAAATAGGGTTTAAGTCTTCTTATAAAAGAAGTTAACTTAATAGAAAATCTGTTTTTCAAAAGTTGGTTAATTAATTGTTCTTCAAGATATAATTTTTTTTTAAAGTATTAAAATAATTTAATCTAACACTTTTTTAAATAATCACATAAATGATATCCCAATGAGTAAAATTTTTGTTTCATTTTTTGTATTTTTAAAATCTGCTCATTCTTAATAAAAGATTAGCTTATTTAATCACCTTAAACAACCCAAAAAATGAAAATTATCTTCAAATTTGTTATGTTATGTATAATTACATTTGGCATAACTTTCAATTTAAATTCACAAGAAAAATCTCAAAACCCATTTAGCGGATTAGAATTTAGAAACATTGGTCCGGCAATGACCTCAGGTAGAATAGCTGATATTGCCATTCATCCTGAAAATGAAAATATTTGGTATGTAGCTGTAGGATCTGGAGGCGTTTGGAAGACCATGAATTCAGGAACAACTTGGACCCCAATATTTGACAAAGAAAAGGTCTATTCAATCGGATGTGTAACTATCGACCCCAATAACCCTCATACGATTTGGGTAGGCACAGGTGAGAATGTTGGTGGGCGCCATGTAGGATTTGGTGATGGTGTTTATGTGAGCCATGACGATGGAGGAACCTGGAAGAATATGGGACTGGAAAATTCAGAACATATCTCTAAAATTATTGTGCACCCCGAAAATTCGGATATTGTATGGGTAGCTTCACAAGGCCCACTTTGGAGCAAAGGTGGTGATCGCGGTGTTTTTAAAACTAGTGATGGTGGAAAAACTTGGAATCGCACGCTTGGGGATGCCGAATGGGTTGGCGCTACAGATATGCTCATTGACCCAATCAATCCAGCCGTTTTATATGCTGCAACTTGGCAAAGACACAGAACCGTAGCTGGTTATCTAGGCGGTGGACCAGGATCAGGACTTCATAAAAGTACCGATGGTGGTGAAACTTGGAAAGCGCTAAAAAATGGCATTCCTAAATCCAATCTAGGTAAGACAGGATTGGCCATGTCACCATTTAATTCTGAAGTTATTTATGCAGCACTTGAATTGGATCGAACAAAAGGTGGTGTATATATATCAACCAATGGTGGAGAATCCTGGGCCAAACAATCGGATGCCGTTTCAGGTGGAACTGGACCTCATTATTACCAAGAATTGATCGCTTCACCTCATGAAGAGGGAACACTTTATTTTATGAATAACAGTGCCTTGATTTCTAATGA
>JAHEMV010000188.1 GCA_024643455.1 Cytophagales bacterium | reverse complement strand
CTACAGGAAAAGCACCACTAGTCCCATTCAAAGACACAAAAGAACTTGTCTCAAAAACCATCGAATGTTTTAGCAAACTGGATCCTTTTTTAGGACAGTGCATTAAAACCATGCAGGATATCCACCATCTGGATCTTGACTCCCGGGTTGGTAAAGCACCTGGCGGATATAATTATCCTTTATCAGAAATAGGCATCCCCTTTATTTTCATGAATGCTACAAGTACGTTGCGCGATTTGGTGACCATTTTGCACGAAGGAGGACATGCCGTACATTCAATACTTGACAAAGATCTGGAATTAGTGGATTTCAAACATACACCATCTGAGGTGGCGGAATTAGCCAGTATGTCAATGGAATTGATCACCATGGATTACTGGGATATTTTCTTTAAAAATCGTGATGACTTAAAAAGGGCTAAAAAAGAACATCTTGTACAAATACTACAAACGCTTCCGTGGGTTGCTGTGATCGATCGTTTTCAACACTGGATTTATGAAAATCCAACGCATTCCATCGAAGAGAGAAAAGAAAAGTGGAATGAGATTTTCGCAGCTTTTTCCGATACCGTGACTGATTGGAAAGGTCAGGAAGCATACAGGGATTATATTTGGCAAAAGCAGTTGCATTTATACGAGGTCCCTTTTTATTATATTGAATATGGTTTTGCGCAGCTTGGTGCCATTGCTGTCTGGAAACAATACAAAGAAAATCCTAAAAAAGGATTGGAGGGATATTTGGCAGCTTTAAAACTCGGACATACCAAATCGATACCTGAGATATACAAAGCAGCAAACATTGAGTTCAATTTCAATCGTGAATACATTGGTGAATTGGTTGCTTTTGTGAGGGGAGAACTTGAAAAACTTTGATTAGCTTTGGTAAAGTTTTGAACTTTGGAAAATGTTATTTTGTTTTTTTTAGAATAAACCTAATGCACGATTTATAAATAAACATTAATATCCCCAATTATGAAAAAAAGTCTGATTGCTATTGCTTGTATCGTTTTGCTTTCATTTTCTGCTGAGGCAAAATTAAAAGTACTTATTGTTGATGGACAAAACAATCATGAAGTCTGGCCCAAATCAACCATCATGATGAAACAATACCTGGAAGAAACCGGACTCTTTGAAGTCGATATATACAGGTCCAAATTCACCTGGAAGGCTGAACGTGAAAAGGCATTTCTCCCTCTCGCAGGTGTCGGAGAAACTCAGGATTTAGAAACGCCAAAATCTGATCCTGATTTTCTTCCCAAGTTTAAAGATTATGATGTAGTAGTTTCCAATTTTGGATGGAAAGCTGCCGATTGGCCAGCTGCAACTCAAAAAGCGCTGGAGAAATTCATTAAAAAAGGAGGAGGATTTGTATCCGTACATGCTGCTGACAACTCTTTCCCCAATTGGCTGGAATACAACAAGATGATCGGCCTTGGTGGATGGGGAGACCGAAATGAAAAAAATGGTCCTTATGTCTATTACTCCAACAATGGTGAATTAGTAAGAGATACTGAACCTGGAAGCGCAGGAGCGCATGGACCACAGAATATCTTTCCCATCACCATTCGGGTCGAAGATCATCCGATTACTGGTGGTATGCCAAAAACCTGGTTGACCACAAAAGATGAATGTTACTCAAAATTACGTGGACCGGCAGAAAATATGACCATCCTGGCTACAGGTAAGGATATGTCAGGAAAGGCACCAACAGATAGAAATGAACCCATGCTAATGGTGATTGATTATGGGAAAGGCCGAATTTTTCACACCACACTCGGCCATGATGATTATTCGATAGAAAGTGTTGGTTTCATTGTTTCATTCTTGCGCGGAACAGAATGGGCAGCAACTGGCAAAGTTACCCAGCCAATCCCCGCTGATTTTCCAACAGCAGAACAATCCACAAGCCGGAAATTTGAGTTGAAAAAATAATTTGAGTTAACCATAATATTCCCAGGGATTAAAAAGTTAAGTGAGTAAACTAAACACATTTTCCAATTGTATTGACTAAAGTTCATTCTACTCAATGTACACTAAATGCAAAAAGCCCTTAAAATCCATGGATTTTAAGGGCTTTTTATAGTTAAAACTTGACTATACTATCTAATTCACATCCATTAGTGACTCATCCCTAGCTTCAAGAAGGCTTTCTCCCATGAGGTATTTGTCAACTTCCCTTGCGGCTTCCCTACCTTCAGCAATCGCCCAGACAACCAGGGATTGACCTCTTCTCATATCTCCTGCAGCAAAAACATTTTCAATATTGGTTTTGTAATTAGTGGTATTAATATTTCCACGGGCATCCAATTCCACATCTACTTTTTCTGTAATTTTTTCGGTTTCTCCATGAACAAATCCAATGGCTAAAAGTGCCAGGTCGCAGGGAAGATCACGTTCTGTACCTGGAATTTCAATAAATTCTGGTTTGCCTGTATATCCAATCTCCCATTTAATATCCACAACCCGAAGGTATTTTACATTTCCTTTTTTATCAGAAATAAATTCCTTGGTTAGTATTGACCATTGCCTGTCCACACCTTCTTCATGGGAAGTAGATGTCTTTAGTACCATGGCATAATTTGGCCAGGGATTACTCTCTGTTCGCTCAGTTGGAGGTTTAGAAAGTAATTCGATCTGGGTTACAGATTTGGCTCCGTGCCTATTTGAAGTACCGACACAGTCCGAACCTGTGTCACCACCACCGATTACCAATACATGTTTACCTTTCGCAGAAATACTACTTTCTTCTGGAATCGTATCACCAGCCACACGCTTATTTTGCTGGGTTAAAAATTCCATAGCAAAATGAATCCCTTTCAATTCCCTGCCCTTGATATTCAAATCTCTGGGCATGGTGGAACCTCCGCATAGCACGACAGCATCTACTTCATTGATCAGTGTATAAAAAGGAAGATCAATCCCAATATTTACTCCGGTTTTGAAAGCGATTCCTTCTGCCTGCATAATCTCGAGCCTTCGATCCAAAATTTGCTTTTCCAATTTAAAATCTGGAATTCCATAACGTAAAAGCCCTCCTATTCGGTCTGAACGTTCAAAAACGATAACAGAATGTCCTGCTTTGTTAAGTTGGGCAGCAGCAGCTAAACCTGAAGGTCCCGAACCTACTACAGCAACTTTTTTCCCAGTTCGAAACTCGGGTGTCATTGGCTTGACCAACCCCAGGCTGAAGGCCTTTTCGATAATCATTTTCTCTATATGCTCAATAGCAACTGGAGGTTTATTGATCCCCAGAACACATGATGACTCGCATGGTGCAGGACAAATTCTCCCGGTAAATTCAGGGAAGTTGTTGGTGCTCTGCAAAATATCTATGGCCATTTCCCAATCTTCATGATAAACGGCATCATTGAACTCAGGAATGATATTTCCTAACGGACAGCCGGTATGGCAAAACGGTATACCGCAATCCATACATCTAGCAGCCTGCTGATTTGTTTTCTTATCATCAAAATCAAGGTATAACTCTTTATAGTCATTTATCCTCGTTTTGGGATCCCTTTTTTCTGGCAGCTCCCTGTCAAATTCTAAAAATCCTGTTGGTTTTCCCATTGATTTAATTAAATAGCTTCTTCTAATTTTCCTTTTTTTGCCAATAATACACGCTTATAATCTCGTGGCATTACCTTTACAAAGTGCGTGAGTGACTGTTGCCAATCATCCAGTAATTCTTTGGCTACAGTACTTCCGGTAAATTTATAATGATTTTCGATGAGTCCTTTTAATGAAGAAATATCTTCAAAATCCATCTCGTCAAAATCGACTAGTTCTTTGTTACAATAATCTCCAAATCGATTATCTCTATCAAGAACATAGGCAATTCCTCCACTCATTCCTGCGGCAAAGTTTCTACCTGTTGATCCTAGAATTACGGCAATCCCTCCAGTCATATACTCACAACCATGATCTCCGACTCCTTCAACTACAGCTTTTACGCCAGAATTTCGAACGCAGAAACGCTCACCAGCCTGACCACGAATATAAGCCTCTCCAGAAGTAGCTCCATAAAATGCCACATTACCGATGATAATATGATCTTCAGGCACAAAGCTTGAAATACGATCAGGATATACAATCAACTCTGCTCCTGACAATCCCTTACCAAAATAGTCATTCGCTTCGCCTTCAAGTTCGAATCGAATTCCATTTGTCCCAAAAGCCCCAAAGCTCTGTCCTGCAGAACCTCTCAATTTGATATCGATTGTACCCTTAGGCAATCCTTTACCACCGTATATTTTGGAAATTTCATTTGATAAAATAGTGCCGACAGAACGGTTAATATTAATAATATCAAATTCCGCTTTTACCGGATCAGCATTTTCCAATGCTGGTTTTGCTACATCAAGTAATTTCCAATCCAGCGCTAACTCCAGTTCATGATCCTGGTTTGTACTGCAAAAAATCCCAACTGATTCTTCCGCTGGTTCTTTGTATAAAATACGGCTGAGATCCAATGTTTTTACTTTCCAATGGTCAATATCCGATCTCATTTCGAGTACATCAACCTGACCAATCATTTCGTCAATAGTTCGGAAGCCAAGTTCCGCCATGACTTCTCTTAGATCTTCAGCCAAAAACATAAATAGATTTACTACATGCTCAGGCTTTCCGGAAAACAATTTCCTCAAATCTTTATTTTGTGTTGCGACACCAACCGGACAGGTATTCAGGTGACATTTCCGCATCATAATGCAACCTTCAGTTACCAGTGCTGCTGTGGCGACTCCCCACTCTTCTGCACCTAATAAAGCTGCAATAGCAATGTCTCTACCGGTCCTGATCTGGCCATCTGTTTGTACGACAATCCTGTCGCGCAATTTATTTTTCACTAAGGTCTGATGGGTTTCGGCTACACCAAGTTCCCATGGCAATCCTGCATGTTTTATAGAACTTATCGGAGAAGCACCGGTCCCACCGTCATATCCAGAAATTAATACTACATCCGCTTTAGCTTTTGCAACTCCTGCGGCGATTGTGCCAACTCCAGCCTCAGCAACAAGCTTCACATTTATTCTTGCTTCCCTATTGGCATTCTTCAGATCATGAATCAGCTGCGCCAGATCTTCAATGGAATAAATATCGTGATGAGGCGGTGGAGAAATAAGACCAACTCCGGGAATGGAGTGTCTAACTCTACCTATCCAATCATCTACTTTATGCCCAGGCAACTGTCCACCTTCACCAGGCTTTGCTCCTTGTGCCATTTTAATCTGCAATTCCTCAGCATTAGTGAGGTAATTACTCGTTACGCCAAAGCGACCTGAAGCGACTTGCTTAATTGCTGATCGTTCCCAGTCTCCGTTTTCTTTTTTCAAAAAACGTATCTCATCTTCGCCTCCTTCACCACTGTTGCTTTTCCCACCAATTCGGTTCATAGCAATTGCAAGCGTGGAATGTGCTTCATGTGAAATAGAACCAAAAGACATAGCTCCAGTTGCGAATCGTTTGAATATTTTCTCTTTAGGCTCTACCTCTTCAATGGATATGGAATTTCTTTTTTTGAATTTAAATAATCCCCTAAGCGTAATGGCTTTTCTGGTTTGATCATTAATCTTAGCTGCATACTGTTTATAGATCTTATAATCACCTTTTCGGGTTGCTTGCTGAAGTAAATGGATTGTTTCTGGATTGAATAGGTGGACTTCACCCCTTCGTTTCCATTGATAAACTCCTCCAATTTCTAGCCGTTGCTTTACTTGTGGTTTTTCCGGAAAGGCTAATTTATGCCTCACCAAAACTTCTCTTGCAATATCATCGAAGCCGAGACCCCCTAATCGTGAGACTGTTCTAAAAAAACACTTGTCAATTACTTTTTGATGTATTCCAACAGCTTCGAAAATCTGGGCTCCTTGATAAGATTGAATTGTGGAGATTCCCATTTTTGAAAATATTTTTAACAATCCGTAATTGATCGCTTTGATATAACTATCAAAAATTTCAATCTTATCCATGTCTTTGTCAAAGACATTCTTTTGATTCATATCGTATAATGTCTCAAAAGTAAGATATGGATTTATGGCACTCGCACCGAAGCCAATCAAAGCAGCATAGTGATGGGTTTCACGTATATCTCCTGCTTCAATAACGATTCCGCAATTTACTCTTAATCCTTTTTTGATAAGGTGGTGATGAACAGCTCCTGTTGCCAGTAATGATGGAATTGGTGCCTTGTCTTTGCTGATTTTTCTATCTGAAAGTACAATTATATTAATGCCATATCTTGCCGCATTTTCAGCTTTATAACAAATCAAATCGATAGCGTCTTCAAGAGCATCTTTTCTTCCTGTTGCTTCAAAAGTGATGTCAATGACTTTGGATTTAAAAAAATGGCTGTCCAATGTTCTGATTTTTTCCAGCTGTCGGTTTTTCAGAATGGGTTGATCAATATAAATCTGCCGGCAATGTTCTGGCGTTTCGTCCAGTATATTTTTAGTGCTGCCAAAACTTGTAAACAGGGACATCACAAGTCGTTCTCTTATTGGGTCAATCGGTGGATTACTTACCTGCGCAAATAGCTGCTTGAAGTAATTGGATAAATGCTGACTTTGATCTGAAAGTATAGCAAGAGGCGTATCAGTCCCCATCGATCCGACAGGTTCAATTTTCTTTTCAACCATAGGTTGAAAAATAACTTTCAGGTCCTCATTGGTAAAGCCCTGGAGAATTTGCCTTTGTAATAAGGTATCTTTGTTGAAAGTAAATTCGTAATCCTCCTTAATTGGGAGATTCCGGATCGGGATCTGATTTTTATTCAACCACTCCCTATATGGTTTTCTACTACAAATATCTTTCTTGAGCTCATCATCACTCACAATCCTTCCCTGAGCCAGATCGACCACAAACATTTTTCCAGGTTGTAATCTACCTTTCAGTATCACTTTCGATTGATCAACTGGAAGTGCTCCGGCTTCTGAGGCCATCACCAATTTATCATCCGATGTCAGGCAGTATCGAGAAGGTCTTAGACCATTACGGTCAAGTGTTGCACCAACAATATTTCCGTCAGTAAAACATATGGATGCCGGGCCATCCCAAGGTTCCATGATTGAAGCGTGATATTCATAAAATGCCCTTTTTTCATCAGGCATAAGGTTATTTTCCTGCCATGCTTCTGGAATTACCATCATCATCGCGTGTGCAGGAGTTCTGCCTCCAAGCACAAGTATTTCAATCATGCTGTCCAGGTTGGCAGAATCGGAATGCGAAGCGTCTAATATTGGTAACAATTTAGCTATGTCCTCTTTGGTAAAATGACTGGATTCCATGAGCGATTCCTTGGAAGACATCCAGTTTACGTTACCTCTGATGGTATTGATTTCTCCATTATGCGCAATGTATTTGAAAGGTTGAGCCAATTTCCATTTTGGGAATGTATTAGTAGAAAACCTTGAATGAACCAGGGCGATTGCTGATTTCACCCGCTTATCAGTCAAATCGGGGAAATAGGATGCGAGCTGATCTGTTCTCAGCTGCCCTTTGTATACCATTGTTTTATAGGAAAATGAAACGACATAGAAGTCTCCATTATTTCCTTCCACATTGTGCCCAATGAAGTGTATTGTATATTTTTTTAGTACATAAATTTTTCGCTCCAGTTCCTGTGGATCAGTAATGGTCTTGTGTCGTACAAAAACCTGTTCTGTTTTTGGCTCCGTTGATTTAGCCGTAGCGCCAATACTGGTGTTATCAGTAGGAACTTCTCTGTAGCCAAGAAGTTCAAATCCCAATTCACCAATATGCTTATTGAGTATATATCGGCACTCTTCCCTAACAGTTTTATCCGATGGGAAAAATATCATTCCTACTGCATATTTACCATATTCAGGTAATTGAAAACCAAGCTTTTCACACTCTTCTTTAAGAAAATCATGTGGATTTTGAATCAAAATTCCAGCGCCATCACCTGTCTCAGGCTCACAACCGCACCCACCGCGATGCTCCATGTTCATCAGCATGGTTACTGCATCCTGAACGGTTTCATGGGATTTTTTGCCTTTTAGATTTGCTACAAAACCAATCCCACAAGCGTCATGTTCCATACTAGGAACATACATTCCTTTATTATTTATATCGTTCATTCTCAATTTTATAGAATCTTTTAACAACTCATTTTTTAGAAATGATACTAAACTTAATTTTTCAAAAACAGATATTGCACTATAATATGACTAAAATGGGCTATGAGTCCAATCACTCTTTTTTACCACTCTGCCCAGTTTTTGAGCCTGTAAAAATAGCTAAAAAAAACAAAATATTTTATGGATATTATAAATGAAGTTAAAATATATTAGATGGAAATACCAAAAATGCCATAAAAACTGTTACAATTTACATTTTGGAAGGGATAATTCACATTACTCAGTTTCATCCAATACTTTAACCAAAATAGTCACAATTTCATCTGCTTCTTCCTTGGTAAGGATCAAAGGTGGTACAATCCGAATCACATGAAGGGCTGTACAACTGACCAATAGACCTTGCTCCATAAGCATCATAGCTATGGATCTGCATTGAGGTTCAAATTCGATTCCTATCATGAGGCCCACACCTCTTACTTCATTGATAAAAGGATAGTCTTTTGACACATTGCGAATCTGGCTTAGAAGGTATTCACCTGTTAACCTTGCATTTTCAAGTAGACCCTCCTCCAATATCACTTCAAGACTTGCTATCGCTGCTGCACATGCGATTGGATTCCCGCCAAATGTTGATCCATGATCTCCGTACTTGATCACATTGGCAACTTCTTCTTTTGCCAAAATCGCCCCGATTGGCAATCCTGATCCAAGGCCTTTTGCCAACGTAATAATATCTGGTTCAATATCGAAATGCTCATAGGCAAACATTTTACCCGTTCTTCCCATACCCGTCTGTATCTCATCTGCAACAAGTAAAATATTTTTTTCTTTGCATATCTGTCCAATCTTTTTAATAAATAACTTATCACCTAGATTGACTCCTCCTTCGCCTTGCACACATTCCAGAAATATGGCCTTCGTATCTTCCTCTATTTG
>JAHEMV010000187.1 GCA_024643455.1 Cytophagales bacterium | reverse complement strand
ACTCGCTTGGTATTTCTACTACTTTTCTAAGCCAAACAACGCCATCCAATTCTTCTTCCCAATTTGGAGCGATGACCACTGGCCAATCATTGGAATTGTAATTGATCTTTTGCACACCAACTTCAAGTCCTTTAAAAGAACCATCAATAATTTTATTTTTCTCCAATTCGCGTTGCCTGTTGGCATCAATGTCTTCTTCCCAATTTGACCCATTTTCCAGACTTATGACCGGTTCTCTGAAATCTGGCAATGTTTTTAACATCTCGGCGCTGGTCCAGGTCTCTGCATTGGTACCTCCCCAGTTGCAGTTAATCAGTCCGATGGGTACATTTAAATCCTTGTTGAGATCGCGGCCAAAAAAGTAGGCAACTGCTGAAAAGCCTTTGGCAGTCTCAGGAGAACAAACATCCCATTGTCCTCCAGTCAAATCATCTTTTGGAGTCTTTCCGACTGTTTTTGGTACATAAAATAATCTGATATTGGGGTTCGTGGCATTTTGCACTTCCTGTTGGCCGTTATTTGCGTTTTCCAATCTCCATTCCATATTGGACTGACCAGAGGCAACCCATACATCACCGAACAACACATCACTAACCTTAATTTCATTATCACCCTTGACAATCAGTTCATATGGGCCTCCGGCTTCAAAGGCAGGTAAATAAACCTTCCATTTCCCATCCTTTGCTGCGACAGTCGATGAAATCAATCCATGGATTTCTGCAGTAATTTTCTCCCCAGGCGTTGCAGTACCCCAAAGCGGCACGTTTACATTTCGTTGTAAAACCATATGATCAGAAAAAATCCGAGCGACCTTTACTGAAGCAAAACTAATTTGAAAGGAACTTACTAACGCGATCAAAACGCTAGACGTGATTAGGAGCAGGTGTTTTTTCATGGCAAAAAAGGTATTATTTGAGAAATTATTAATCCAAATTAAAGTTAAGAGCATTTGACTAATAAAAGACTACTTCACAACCTGGATTACTCAATTTAAAATCTTCAATTTTCTTAGGAGAAATTTTATTATTGTAGCATTTCAAAACCTTAAGTTTTTGCAATCCAGTCAGATCGTTTACCTGCTTTACCCTGGTCTTTGCAAATTCCAAGACCTCAAGATTTGTCAATCTTTCCACGGGAGAAACATCTTTGACATTTGTTCCCGAAAACTTCAATTCTTGAAGCTCTGTCAACGACTGAATTGGCTTTAAATCATCCACCTGGGTATTATCCAAATCTAAAACTTCCAATGTTTTGAGGCCTGATAAGGGACTTACATCAGAAATAGGATTCCCGGGGCACCTTAACTCCTTGATTTTTTTTAGACTTGACACGGGAGATAAAGAAGAAATCCTGGTATCTGCAAAGGATAACGACTCTAATCTGACAAATTCGGGTATTGGATCCAATGTTTTTAACGAGGTGCTATTCACTTTCAATGATTTTTTACTTGCTATTTTATGCAACTGTTCTGTTGTTGGTCTATCATCCAATTTCTCTGTATCGCGGAATACATTTTGCCAGGCGTCATCCATGTTACCCCACCAACTTCTCAATCGGTCCGTTTTATATACGACTATAGAAGTCTCCTCAGAAAAATCAAGATTATATACATCATCATCCGTCACCTGGCTATAATCAAAATAGGCAATTTTGAACTCTTTCAATAAATTCAGCACACTTAAATCCCTAACTTTTGTTGTACTGAAAAATAAAGAATCAAGGTTTTTCAAACCTTTTAATGGTGAAATATCATTTACCGTAGTTTGTTCAAAATTTATTTTTCTTAGACTAATCAAATTTTTAATTGGTGATAGGTCAGAGACATTGGATTTTGCACCATCCAGAATTTCTATCCTGGTCATTTTTGCAATAGGAGAAAGGTCAGCAACACCGGTTTCAGAAAAGTTTAATTGATGGAGAAAAGGCATATATTTTAGAGGATCCAACGTTGTAATGTGCTCATTTTTACTGATATCAATTTCATTAATCTTTAAAATTTGATGTAGGGCCTCAGGGCTTATCGTATCACCTAGGTTCAATTTTGGTTCCAGTACTTCACGCCATTCCGGAGTCAAATTATTCCAAAAATCCATCAATTCATCAGACATAAAAGTAAGGCTCACATCTGGCCTAAGGGATGAAAAATCGATAAATTGATCAATAGTTACTTTTGAATAATCGGCATGGATAGTCGACAATGCCTTTAGCTTTTGTAAAGGCATCAAATCAGTAATGTCCGTATGTTCTATTGTCAGCGTTTTCAATTCAGATAAACCGCTCCAGTCAGGGATGGTATTTACATTCGTATGACTCAGGTTTAACTCCTGGAGTTTTTTCAAGCTTGATAAAGAAGAGGCATCTTCAATTGAGGTATTGGAAATATTTAAGTTGACCAATGATTTTAGTTGCTTAATGATTTCCAATTGGTCCAGATTGGTGCTTGCACAATTCAAATTAATCAGGTGAGTTAACTTTTCGATTGGAGGAAGGCTGTCAATTACCGTATGCTCCAGGTCAAGGGTTTCCAGATTTTCAAAATTCTCCACCACAGTAATGCTTGATATTGGTGTATTGCTTATATACAATTCCTTTAGTGATTTTGAATATTTTAACGGAGTCAGATCCTCAACCATGGTATTCGAACAATCAAGAAATTCCATGGTCGTTAAATTACGAATCGGGAATAAGTCAGTGATATCTGAAGAAGAAATATCCAAACGTATCAAATTTTTAAGTTGATCAAGTGGCTTTAAATCTGTTATTATTTTGCTGCCCGCTAATTTGATTTCTTTCTTCCCAGCAGCGATTTTGACGAAATCGATAATATTTATAGTATCAATTACCAGCTGGTCATCAACGACATAGGTAGAATCTGAAAATTCCTGGATTTCACTTAACAATAGTCCTGGTTTCACTTCAATATCAAGCCCCAACATAGCTCTCCACTCTTCACTAAGATCTGTCCACCAGATGGTTAATTCATCATTTCTGCTAAGTCGTGTGGTATAAATACTTGCAATTCGTAAATCTTTATTTTCTTCATCGACATTTACCTCGATATAGCGTTCCTGGTTGGTATTGATGCTATCATTTTCCACTGTTACACCATTCAGATTACGCATCATTTTCACGGTAAAAAACAATTTCCCATCCGGTGTCACATCATTGGCGATATCGGTTATGTTAAATTCAAATTTCACGTGTTTAAAAAAGAAATCAACATCCTTCAGATACGCCTGTACATCCTTGTTAGTGACCACATCACGCGTTTTGACCAGATCATCCTCAATCTGGACTTTTGAATCCTTAAATGCTTTTAGGTAGCTTTCGTTAATGATGACATCCTTTTCCTTTGCCGAAACATTTGGATCACCGAGTATATTCATCGTGAATTTCAAAAATGAAACCATTTGCGTAACCTCGGCCTGATATTGTGCGACCTCTTCCTTGGACAATTTTGATTGACCGAAAGCTGGATTTAACACACATGCGATAACAAAAAGGATTAGTACTAAATTTTGAATACGTTTGTTATTATTGCTCATAATAGATGTACTTGAGAAGCATATCTTTTTGATCCTCTGGAATTTTTGAGATGTTTGCAATCAGCCATCCTCTGTTGTTTCCTTCCCGATTAAATTCTTGAAGATGAAAATACCAATTATTTAGTTGGAAGAAATGAAAAGAAACCTTTTCGACCGTCTCAAAAATCAAATCACCTTTTTTTATTTCATATAAAAAAAGGGTTCTGAAATCTGGCTTAAACTCTTCATCGAAATAATATTCTACTGTATTAGGTTCTTTAAAAACCTTGATCAGGTTCATGAAATCCAGTTCATGACTCATCGGATGTAGAAACTTGGTAATAGCAGTAGAATCGGTATAAAATAATTTGGTAAATGGATAGAAATAGACATTGTTGATTACCCATTTTATACCCAGATTCTCCTTTTCCAATTCCAAGAATAAAACGACAGTACGAGATTGACCAAGATAAGTGAATTTAGTGTCAACCTCTGCAAACCACCTCCCACCATAATAATCAAGAAATGATGG
This sequence comes from Cytophagales bacterium, assembly GCA_024643455.1. Classification (GTDB taxonomy): domain Bacteria; phylum Bacteroidota; class Bacteroidia; order Cytophagales; family Cyclobacteriaceae; genus JAAUQL01. Next base: position 4,977 of record JAHEMV010000187.1, on the reverse strand, counting down.
GATATTCGGATCCGTTACTTCTGAAATAAAATCACTTTTAATATTTTCTGTAATTTCTTTATTCTGATTATCGAACAACATTCTGATATAGTTCGACCTTATATTTTTTTTATGGTAGTTTGGATCTCCTTCATAAATCCGCTTTCCATCAAGATTTTCCTCGGAATTAAATCTTCTGAAAAATTGGTTGATCTGCTTAGTTTCTGCATACATGAATTTTTCGCCACCAAGATAGGAACCAATTTCCTGAGCAGAAGCTACAGAACATATTAGTTGCAGGATTAAAACCACTAAGGTTAATCTCTTCATAAAAATATAGTTTTGGCTAATTAACCAGGCTTGGTTTCAGTAACACGAATATCACCTAAAAGCACATCCCAAAATCCAATCACCCGACCCTGAATTTGGGTTTGTTTACGCTCTACATAAACTGTGATGTCCTTTTTTGTAGTATCTACGTATTTCATGCCATCATCCGATTCACCTGTAAACCGCTGGTAAATTGTAATTACTCCAACGTATCTGCCATCTGGTTGTCGAACAAGGTCACTAATGTATTCAATATTGAACCATTCGATTTTTACCCGGTCATAATTGAGTGCCATCAGACGCTGAAAATATTCTCTGATTCCGAAATACTGAATATCTTTGTTATTTAATGAAGAAACACCCATTTGGCTGCCGTCAGAAAATAACTCAAGCGCACGATCAATCACACGGTTTGCCTCCGAAAATGGAGTGTCTTTATTTCCTATAATACTGATATACTTACCCAGATCTTTTACTTTTTCAAGAGCTAATGAATCTATAGCTAATTTTCGCTCAGGACTGATTTCTGGTTGTGCTACAACGGTAATTACCGCAGTAAATATTAAGATTAAGCTTAAAAATATTGTTGATTTATTCATTGGTTTCGAATTTATTTTTATCGGATGGGTATTATTTTTTTATTAATTCCAACTCAGTGATTTTTCCATTAGCATCGTAGACTACATTATCAATTTTGTTGCGATCCACTTTCTGGTCCTTTAGATATTCTAAATATTTCTTTATAGTAGTCGGTCGATCATAATCAACAATATTGCCAGATTTACTTATAATAATTAAAACTGGTACTTCATCTGAAGCAAAAAGCTGGAGTGCCTCACCAATATATCGATTGGATGTGCCCAAATTGGAACTGTTTGCAATTAGTTTAAAATAATCATCTAGACTTTTTTGTTCTGTATTTTCATTTCGTAGTTGATCTTCACGTTCCTTGGCCAATTTTGCAGCTCTTTCTTTGGCCATTAAAGCTTCTCGTTCACGTTTCAGTTTTTCATCAACCTTTACTATTAAATCTTTAACCTCTGTATCTTCAATATTCATATCCTTAATTACTTTTAGCCGACTCTCCTTTTCATCTAAACTAAGGCCAGAATTGTCACTAAGTAACTCTTCGAGATCTGCTTTCGCTTTTGCAATTTTTCTCGATTCAGCAGCAGCGGCTTGTTCGGCTGCTATTTTTTTCTGGCTTTTACAAGAAAATACACCTGCACTTGCCACCACGATAAAGATTAAGATCAGAAGTCTATTCGCGTTTTTCATAAATAATAAGGAGTTACGAGTTTTGATATTTTTTTAAGTAAAATTGTTTGCTTTCTTGTCCGTTCCCAAGTAAAAAGTCTCGGAATTGTATCACAAAAATAGAAAAATAACGATGCGCATCATATTTATTTTAGCATTGACATTAAATTTTCTCAACTTGTAACGGACACAAATGAATTAAATTTGATGAAGAGTTCTTTTATTTGAAAAAAATTATGTTTCAATAAAAAAATAAGGGTAAAATAATAATTCAAGTTGAAAAAGAGAATCAAAAAATCAACTCTACTTTGAAGTGCAATGGAATAGCTAAAACACCTGAAGTTGCCCTTACTACTTTGCTTATAAACTTTGTCTCGTTAAGTATAGAAAAAGGTAAAGATCCAAAAAAACTGATAAACAAGAATCTAGATGGTATTATTTCCATGATTGAACTTGCTAAAAAGATTTAATTTATGCTAAAAAGAAGGAGGTGGTTCAAAACCACCTCCCTTTGCTAACCATTAATCAAAACCTCAAACCTTATAAAAACCACAAATGGTTAGTCTGAAATGAAAGAAATCTTAAATTTTTATCTTTCATAGGTTCATTAGTATAAACGATTTTAGGTTTCCATTGTTTGAAATAATAAAAACTGTCCAATTGCATTTTTTGCAAAAAAATGACTCCAATAAATTGTATAAAGCTGTATTAATTTCCGTAAGTTTAATCAGATGCCAAAACAAATTAAAAATTGACATCCTTAATAAGTGTTAGAGGATAACCCCTAAAAAGCTTAATTTCGATATTAAGCGAGCAATGATCAAATTGCTATTGATGCCAAAGCATTGAGTAAAAATGACGGACCCGTAATTCCGTCATTTTTATTTATACGGTTTCCCACAATTCCATTATGTTTGTTGCCATTTTATGGCAATGATAATAAAGGATTCCTATACCGCGCCATTTTGGCTTTTGAACGGACATATTGAAACTGTTTTTCCAGCGATGTTCCGGAATGTGAATATTTCTTTCACTCCAAAAAAATATAAAATCAGTACCATTGATGGTGATTATTTTGATCTAAATTATTTTGATAACCGCACTTCAAAAACAGTAATCATTTCACATGGGTTAGAAGGGAACAATGAAAGACCTTATGTCCTTGGGATGGCTAAAATTTTCTTTTCTAATGGTTGGAATGTTATCGCATGGAATTATCGTGGATGCAATGGCGAAATAAATGATACAATTAAATCCTACCATAGTGGATTTACTCAGGATTTGGAGGAAGTCATAAAATTCGCGGACCAACCGAAAATAAATACCATTTCTCTAATTGGTTTTAGTCTTGGCGGAAACTTAACGCTTAAATACCTGGGTGATTACAAGAACATTCATGCCAAAATCAAAAATGCAGTTACCCTTTCTGTACCCTTGGATTTGCATCAGGGAAGTATTCAATTGTCAAGGCTGTCCAATATCCTATATTCAAAAAGGTTTTTACGGACACTAAAACAAAAAATCAAAGCTAAGGCTAATAAATTTCCTGAAATACCAATACAGGATTTGAAATCTATACAGGATTTGAAATCGTTTGATGATTATTATACGGCTCCGCTGCATGGATTTCGAGATGCAATCGATTATTATCAATCTTGCAGCGCTATACACGTTTTGAAGGATATAAATGTGCCAACCTTAATAATCAATGCATTAAATGATCCATTCCTACCAGAAGCCTGTTACCCTTTCCAACTACTGGATAATCATAAATATGTTTTTCTTGAAACTCCAAAAAGAGGCGGGCACGTCGGCTTCGCTTCATTTAATAAAGAAGACTTGTATTGGTCTGAAAAAAGATCATTCGACTTTATTGAATCAACAATCTAAATTTTTATTACCTTCGGAGTCATTATATTTATTATGTGCGGAAGATATACCATTATTGCCAAAGCCGAAGAAATAGAAAAACGATTTAATGTCCAGGTCCCGGAATCCTATAAGCCAAGGTATAATGCGGCACCATCTCAAATATTACCTGTTATAACCAATTCAAACCCAGAAGGATTATCTTTTTTCCATTGGGGATTGATCCCTCAGTGGGCAAAAGACAAAAGTATTAGTTCAAAATTAATCAATGCCCGCGCTGAGACAATTACTGAAAAAGTATCCTTTAAAAGTGCGCTACAAAAAAGAAGATGCCTTGTATTAGCTGATGGCTTTTACGAATGGAAAAGATCTTCAAAAAAGTCAAAGATTCCCTATCGTATCTTTCTTAAAGATTCCATACTTTTCGCATTTGCTGGGTTGTGGGAAGAGTTTGAAGACGATGATCAAAATCATATTCACACCTTTACCATTATTACAACCCAGGCAAATTCAATTGTATCAAAAATCCATGACAGAATGCCTGTGATACTTGATCCTCAATCTGAAAAAAAGTGGTTGAATCAGTCAAATACCATGGAGGATTATATTAATTTATTAAAACCATTTGACGACCACAAAATGGACAGCCATTCTGTAACTTCCCTGGTGAATTCCGTTGAAAACGACAACCCAAAACTAATTTTATCTGCGCCTCCTGCCGATCAATTTGGCAATCTTACCTTATTTGACTGATCATCAAATCATTTACTTTTCGTTTAAAAAAAAAGTTCAATTTAGTGCTCAATTAATCAAATTGACTAAATTGGCGCTTAAAATAAATCATTATGAAAAATTCAAGAATTGTAGGGGTTGGACATTATGTTCCTGAGCGAGTAGTGACAAATCAGGATCTTGAAAAATTGATGGATACAAACGATGAATGGATAGTGGAAAGAACGGGTATTAACCAGAGAAGATATTTTGATTATAAGAAAGACACTTGTGCCAATATGGCCGCCAGGGCAACAGAAATGGCGCTAAAGAGAGCAAATATACCAGCAACAGATATCGATCTGATCGTTTTCGCAACCATTACACCAGATTATATGTTCCCAGGATCTGGCGTATTAATGCAACGAGAACTTGGACTGGATAAAAAAGCCATTGCTGCCATTGATATAAGAAATGCCTGTTCTGGATTTGTTTACGGATTGTCTATAGCAGATCAATTTATAAAAACAGGTATGTATAAAACCATTGCCGTGATTGGTTCCGAAATACAATCTTCCGCACTTGAATTTTCTGACCGACAGCGACATGTTTCGGTTATTTTCGGAGATGGAGCTGGTGCGGTGATTCTTCAGGCAACTGATGAGCCAGGCAAAGGAATATTATCAACACATTTGCATTCTGATGGCACATTTGCTGAAGAACTATATGTAAAAGATCCAGGCAGTAGTAGAAAACGCGAAGAAAGACTGACCTCTGAAATGCTTGACGGAGTAACAATAAAGGCGCATATGAATGGAAATCTGGTATTTA
>JAHEMV010000683.1 GCA_024643455.1 Cytophagales bacterium | reverse complement strand
AGGCTAAGTTTTTTATACATTCTTTGATTGAATTCAAAAATGTCCCCTTCTTCCAATACTGAAAGTGGCACTAAATCACTTTCATGATCATCCTGCTGACGAAGGGCATGAACCAGCTTCGGATCGGCATATGTAGATGCTTTTGGCTTTTTCATATGTTTTACCAAAGGCAACAATATTTCTTTTGGAAATATAAGGTCGGACAATACCGGTTGCATCAATTCTTTAAAATTGGCTTGCCATTCTTTTCCGTGTGGTGTAGCCTTCCGGCCATTTCGCTCTGTGGTGAGTAAATGCGCTACCTCATGAATGTAAGTAATCAAAAAAGAATATGGATTTAAATCATGGTTGATCGTTATGGAATGTGAGGCACTTCGATGGTCATGCCGATAATCACCAAGCTTAGTATTTCGTTTACGCGTAACTTTGAAATGAAATGGGATAGCTACCCATAAATCAAGGCAATAGTGCACAGCATTCTCAGGAACATGCTTCTCCAATAACTGATACAGCTTTTTCTTGGCCTGCTCCACCTTCTATTTTTCCTTGAACACCAATTTTATTGGAACGCCACTGAATCCAAAATTTTCCCGAATTCGGTTTTCGAGGTACCTTGCATATGGCGGTTTGATGTATTTTGGAAAGTTGCAGAAGAAACCAAAGGTTGGCGTTTTGGTAGGTAACTGCGTAATGTATTTTATTTTGACATGTTTCCCTTTATGTGCTGGTGGTCCAAAGCGCTCAATATCTTTCAACAGTACATTATTAAGTTCTGACGTTGGAACTTTTTTGCTGCGCTCATCATAAACATTAATAGCAGTCTCGATTGCTTTAAAAACCCTTTGCTTTGTTTTTACTGAAGTAAAAACTATTGGGATATAACTCAATGTCCCCAGGTCTTCTTCGATTTCCTTTTTGAATTTGTCAGCTGTATTTTGATCTTTCTCAATCAAGTCCCATTTGTTTACCATCAGTACGATACCTTTTCGGTATTTTACAGCCAGATTGATAAGACTGATATCCTGTGATTCAAGTCCATTTTGAGCATCAAGCATAAGGACACAGACATCACTATTTTGCAAAGAGCGTATCGCCCGGATTACGGAATAAAATTCGATGTCTTCCTTTACCTTCGCTTTTTTACGTACTCCGGCTGTATCGATTAGCAAAAAGTCCTTTCCATACATATTGTAGCGAGTATTGATGGGATCTCTGGTTGTACCTGCGATATCGGTTACAATGCTTCTTTCTTCTCCGATCAGTACATTGACAAAGGATGATTTACCTACATTAGGCCGGCCCATGATGGCAATTTTTGGCAGGGTTTCTTCAATGTTTTCGTCTGAATCGGAGGTGAAATGTTTTACAACCTCGTCCAGTAATTCTCCTGTACCGGAACCCGTTGCCGAAGAAACCGTGAAAATCTCACCAAACCCCAGTGCATAAAACTCTACAGCATTTTGCATTTTTTCAGTGGAGTCAGCTTTATTAGCCACTAATACGATTGGCTTATTTACAGTTCGAACCACATTAGCAAAATCTTTATCTAAATCAGTCAAACCGTCTATACAATCTGCCATAAAAATAATTACTGAGGCTTCCTTTAGTGCCATCATCACCTGATTTCGTATGGCACCCTCAAAAACATCCTCAGAACCATGGACATAACCGCCGGTATCAATCACAGTAAATCCTTTCCCAACCCATTCGGCAAAACCGTAATGCCGGTCACGTGTTACGCCGCTTTCATTATCCATAATCGCTTCTCTTCGCTCAATCAGGCGGTTAAAAAGCGTCGATTTCCCCACATTTGGCCTTCCAACAATTGCGACAATATTTGCCATAATACTATTCTGTTTATAATCAACTGCAAAAATAGAAAGAATTAAGTTCTAAGTGACCATAGATTGGTAAATGATAACCTTTTAAGGGGGTCATTGACGATTCAAACCTGAATTTCTACGACTCTGCAAGAATAATTACCTCTATTATAATGGTATTCGTAAAATTTGTCATAGCTATCATAACATCATACCAACATACTAAAAGTTAAAAAAAACAATTATGAAAACAGCAATGAAAAAATCACTGATTTGGTTAGCACTTAGTTTATTAATGTCAATCTTCTGGATCGTGGGGCTTATGATAGGAAATGCACTTTTCCCCAGTACACTTATGGAGTCATCAGGTGATGCAAACAGAAGTGGGGATTTTTTTCTCTTAATTACTTCAGCGCTAAATGCCTTTGCCGTTTTATATTTTATATACAATTCCAGAAGATACGGTTGGAAACTGGTTGGCTCAATTTTCCTTGTTCTTTTTGGAATCCAATTTTTTATGTCGCAGATAGAAACGGTATGGTTTAATGATAGCCTGAAAATGGAACCCAATCTTATTATGACAATTGTTGTAGGTGGGGCTATTATGGCTTTTTTATTTGCAATCGCGGCTACAATGCTTACCGGAAGATTTT
>JAHEMV010000186.1 GCA_024643455.1 Cytophagales bacterium | reverse complement strand
AATTTCCCCTATTGGCAAGTTTTCCGCTTTGCGGCTCCGGCTATTATGGCGGGAAATACCTGCTTACTCAAACACGCTTCCAACGTACCTAAATGTGCTTTGGATATCGAGCATATTTTCCTAAATGCAGGTTTGCCAGAGCATGTTTTTACAACCCTGCTTATCGGTTCTGCTGACGTCAAAAAGGTAGTTGAGCATGAGCATGTTGCGGCAGTAACTCTAACCGGAAGCGAATTGGCAGGCCAAAGAGTGGCCTCTGCCGCAGGAGAAAACCTTAAGAAAAGTGTTTTGGAACTTGGAGGAAGTGACCCATTTATTGTCTTGAAAGATGCAGACATTCCCGTTGCTGCCAAAATCGCAGTAAAAGCCAGGATGCTCAATACCGGCCAAAGTTGCATCGCAGCAAAAAGATTTATTCTAGAAAAAGAAATAGTTGATGTTTTTACACAACAGTTCATCGAAGAATTGGAAAAGTTACATTTTGGTAATCCCATGGATTTCGAAACGGATTTTGCTACACTGGCCAGACAAGATCTTGCTGAAGAAATTTATGATCAGGTAAAAAAAAGCGTCGCATTGGGGGCAAAAATTATTTATGGTGATTTACCTTCTAAGATTGAGTCGGCTTATTTCCCACCAATGATTCTGGGTAATTTAAAACCTGGAATGCCCGCATTCGAAGAAGAAATCTTTGGCCCTGTCGCAACATTCTATACGGTTGACAATGCGGAAGATGCCATTGCAATTGCCAATCAATGCAAATATGGACTTGGTGGTTCATTATGGACTAAGGATGAAAAAAAGGCAAAATATATGGCCGAACAAATCGAGAGTGGTGCAGTTTACATCAACCAAATGATGTTTTCAGATCCAACAGTTCCTTTTGGAGGAATCAAAAAATCGGGATATGGAAGGGAACTTTCCTATTTGGGAATCAGGGAATTTACAAATCAGAAAACAATCTGGATTAGGTGATTTATATATACCCCGCAAACCAATAACCAATATACCCGATCCACTCTTTTATTAAGAAGTTCCAATTTGCCAAAACGGATGGCGAAGGAATAATGCCATCCAGCCCAAACCGGTCTTTAGGAAGAGCGCTATAAAAATCTGTACTAAAACCAGTGACATCAATGCCAACTTTCCTAAAACACCCTTCAGCTCTACGCATATGAAATGCGGATGTTATCAGGATCACTTTCCCTTTTTTTGAATTTGTGTTCACCAGGTCTTTCACATAAAATGCGTTTTCCCTGGTATTTCTGGAAGCACTTTCAATGATGATATCTTCAGGTGCCACACCACACATAACGTAAAAATCAAAAATTGGAGAATTGTCTCGATTTGGATCTTCAAATAATCGCGCATTTCCACCAGTAAAAAGTATTTTTTTTACTTTCCCAGCATGGTATAAATTTAGCGCATGAGTGACCCTATCTGCCCCTTTATGAAAAAATAGCCTGTCATTTGGCTCTCGATCTACATCTGTTGTACCTCCAAGGACTACGGCCAGATCATAATCATTATCAAGTTCACGGATAGCAATAGTCGGCTTTTCCCACAAAAGCAGGCATTCATTTAAAATAATGCCATTTGAGAAAAACAGAAATAAACCAACCGAAATCCATTGGAATTTCCTTCTCCAATTTTTATTCTTAAAAAACCAAGAGGCAATTAAAAAAATGAGGATCAGATTGAATGGCTTGATGAAATAGCCCAATATTTTTGAAAGGACAAAAAACATAAATTTATTTCTTGATGAATTTAAAATTCCATTCCATGTTCACGATTTTTTTCAACACATCGAAATAAAGTGCAAGGACAAAAGAAAACGTCATACACCACATGATGACGGCATTGAAATACAGCGTTTCGAAATAATGCCCGGCAAAATATTTGACTGGCAAATAAAATAATGCTCTGAAATCAAAATAATTGACTGGCTCAGGAGCGGCAAACACAGGATAAATCTGTTGAATTAGCCGACCATTATGCTCTAAAACCCTCGTTTTTTCTTTATTGTCAAAAACCAATGAGGTAATCTGGTCATTAGTATAATTTTGCTTTAACTTATTATATGCATCTGCCTTCTTTGGTGAGGCAGTCATTTTCTTAATTAACTTATCTTTTTCTCTCCGTGCTGTGGTATTGCGTTTAATATGAATGCGTGTTATCGTGTTTATAAATTCCTGTGTATCCAAAAAGGTTGCAGAATCAAGATGATCTAAAGTCAACCTATCAAGTTGGTCATATTTATCCCGGCCAAACTCCTTTAGCTGAATTTCGACTTCATTTTTCAATAAATCCAAATTGCTTTGAACTTGTAGCTGAGTTTCTGAATCTTTTATGTTTTTATTCATGAATGCAAACTCCAGTGCCGATTCTAGCCGGGGTAAATAATACACCGTTTTATAATCTGATAAAGCAATTTCTTTATCTAACTCATAAAAATATTTTTCAAATTTGTTGTTCTTAAACTGATTCACCATCAAAGCTTCATAAGCCCATCTTGAGATCATCATATCCCCGATAAATGGCACGCGCGATTTTGCCCCGAAAGCAGGATTTAGCTGATCGAATTGAACCACAACCCCGCTTAATAAAATCTGTGGAATAAGTAAAATTGGAATTAGAATATAAATGGTGACAGCTGAATTGAAGGATGCAGAAATATTTAACCCCAAAACATTGGCAAAACAAGAGGCTGAGAAAAAAATCAACCAATATGAAAAATACATCCCATTAATAGATAGAATCAAATTGCCGATAATTACGAAAGTGGCAGTTTGTATAGCCGATAAGCTAAATAACAAGACTAATTTGGAAGCGATATAACTCCCTTTGCTCAAATGAAGGAAAGTCTCGCGCTTCAATATTTTTTTATCTTTGATTATTTCTTCTGCACTGACAGTGAGCCCCATAAAAAGCGCAACGATAACTCCAATAAAAATGTATGCGGGAATATTGACATTTTCCTGAAAAACATATTGAAATGGCCTAAATGCTTCACCCGGATAAAACCTGACCAAAACCGACAAAAGTATGGCCAATAAGGGCGCTTCAAGAAAATTGATGAGCATATATTGTCGGTTGGCCATCTTGGACCTTAGATCTCTAGCTATGAAAATGGCAAATTGTTTGATCCTGTCTGGTATATTCAATATGGCCTTTGGAGCTTTTTCTATCTTATCGAGTTTCTGAAGCTCAACTTTTTGAGTATATATCTCATTCCAGGTGGCCGGTGTAAACTTTCGCTGCTCGGTATGCCGTCCATACTCATCTACCACCCGGGTTTCAATAATGTTAAATATTTGCTCAGCGTTTACATTTCCACATTCAGTGCATGAACCAGTTTGTTTATCAACCAATTTGGTTGCCTCTCTAAAATAAACCACAGCTTCCACCGGATGACCATAATAAATCGGGTAACCACCAACATCAAGTATGAGTAGTTTATCAAACATTTTGAAAATATCTGATGAAGGCTGGTGTATCACGACAAAAACAAGCTTTCCTCTTAGCGATAATTCCTTCAGCAAATCCATGATGTTTTCAGAATCTCTCGAAGAAAGGCCGGAGGTAGGTTCGTCTACATACATCACCATTGGTTCGCGAAGCAGCTCTAGTCCAATGTTTAACCTCTTGCGCTGACCCCCTGAAATGGTTTTTTGCAATGGATTGCCAACCTTCAGGTTTTTTGTTTCAATCAGACCCAAACTGAGTAGTGTCTTATCAACCAATTCGATTATTTCCTGCTCGGAATAATTACTGAAACAAAGTTTGGCTGCGTAGTATAGGTTTTGAAAAACAGAAAGGTCTTCCATCAACAAATCGTCCTGAGGTACAAATCCGATTAATCCTTCTATTTTTTTCCGTTCGACATGAATATCAATATCATTAATGAGAATCCGGCCAGATGATGGTTTTTCAATTCCATTCAGAACATTAAATAACGTTGATTTACCCGATCCGCTTGCACCCATCACTCCAATCAGGCTACCATTCTTCTCACTGAGCGAAATGTCCCGTAAACCAAAATTGCCTTTTTTAAATTTGTAAAAAATATTTTCAGCTTTGAACGTAATCAGGGTCTCGATTTCCTCCGTTCTAAAGTGACTTAAAATATCACTGTAATAAATAGCCTTGAAACGACTACTTCGGATTGTACTTCCGGCAGGAACAATTTCAACTTTCCCGCTCTCCATAGGAATCTGGTTGAGAAAAATACTCGAATTACCCAGATATCTCACAAAGAATGGCTTAATCGTCTTTAAACTTAAAATAGCAATAAATCCATCAATTTCTCCTTCCGGGGAAATACGATAACATTTATTTGGTACTTCCTCAGGACGACTATTTATAATCAGAATATTAATGGAATTGAAGTCTTCAATTATTTTGGCAGCAACAAAATTTTGAATAGCAGATAATTCTTCCTCGGCTATTTTAAGTTCTTTTCCAATATTATGTAAGGCGAGATTTTCCTCATCCGAAAGAATATTATCCGCATAAATCAATTGAGTTAGTTCGGATATCAGGTAGATTTTTTGCTGTTGAGAAATCTCTCCATTTATTTTTCTGGCAATTTTTGTGATTTCAGCAAGGCCTGCAGTTTTGTCCGTTAACTCGTGCTTGCAAAAATTATCGAACATTTCCATGTATTTGCCAATCACCTCCTTATTGAGCCTGGAGACTAGCAGGTTCAGCATTTTTGAACGCTCTTTTTCTCCCACACCATCAAGCCTGGCTATGAAAGAAAATAATTGTATGACGGCTTCTAGTAACTGCTCACTCATGGATTGTCCTAAATCTTAGATTGGATTTTTGGGGCTTTAAAACAAAAAAAGTATTGAAGATGACTCCAATACTTTTTTAAATATGCCATTTAATTTTTTTCTTAATAAACTACATTCGTACGAATCGAATCAACCTGAGTCGTCAATCTTGATAAAACTTCATCATTGAGTACTTCATTTCCCCTACCTTCTGCAATTTTTCCCATCGGGTCAAATTTAGTGTAGTTTTCGTATAATTCATTCAGGCTATTGATTGTTGCTATCTCCCAATCTTCTTTATTATCAACACTTTCTAGTAAATCAATCACATCTTTAAGTGATTCTTTTTGCTTTACCAACATTTGTACAAGCGGAGATAAGATTTGCAATCTCATATCATCTGGAAGCAAATCTTTTGGATAAGTATCAATAATCTGAGTAGAAATGTATAATGCCTCAATAAAAGTTCCTCCTATCATCAGTGCTGCAATATTATTACGATCATTTGATTGGAGATATTTATCACTATTTTGGATGACCAAATTAATGATATTTGCTAAACTATCCTGGTTGGAAAGGTTTTTCTCAAATCGTTCTAAAACAGCAAAGTCAACAGCATCCTGTGCGCCGATACTTTCAGTAAGTTTGAGACAAACATCCATATAATTGAGTGCTTCCTGGGTTTTCCCATAGCTGCTCAAGTATCCGATATCTGTAGCATATACTCCAAGATTAAAAGCAGCTTTCTTTGTAGATATTGTATAGGACTCATATTTTTTATTGTCATTTATAATATTGGGATTAAAGTCAGCTCCTGTGCTTTGGATGATATACGGTATTTCAGCTGGTGGCGGAATGTCTCCTAAAGCCTTGTCAAATTTTTCTGTAGTTCCCTGAGCATCATCAAACTCCTTAGAGGCGTCTGAACCTTTTTTATTGTCCGTTCCACATGCTACCATTATGCCGATAGCGATTGCCAATAAGATTTTGCTACTCAACTGGTAGTAATTTCTTGAATTCATAGCCAATTATATTTTATAGATTAATAGTTATTGTTTCTAATTCTATTTAAGACGGTAAATATATCAAAGAAAATAATTTTTACTTCATTTGAGCTGGAAAAATAAACATAGTTCGTACTTCATTTTCCAACAATTCTACTCCAAGGCCTTTTTTAGGGTAAAAAAGAAACGATTTTTCATGATACTTTACTTCATCATTATTGCCATAAATCCGATTTGCCACCTCTCTTTCATTCCAAAAATTCAATCCTTCAGTAGTTCCGATATCCGCGCATAGCATTTGATTGTATTCAGGGTAACTATTCAGTTCGACAAAACAAACCTTTCCATCTTTGAAAAGTAAAGTTGAAACAGGTAGCCACATGATGTGTTGATAACTGACTGCAAAATCAAAATCTATTACTGCTTGTTGGGCGATGAAATCCAATTCTGGTGAAATATTTTCTTTATTAATTTTAATGCCTTTAAATCCCAATTCCCATTCTATCTCATCTCTGTCCGCACCTATTTTCACATCCATGATCCCTTCTCCCGGGATCAAAAACTGCCCATAACTAAGATGTGTGACACTTATAAAAACAGTAAAAAATACAAATAGCAGTTTCATATATTTTTTAAAATCCTTACCTCAAACGGACCAAAAATAATTTATTTTTTTGATTCGGACATTTTTATCTTTCATTTATCTAAAAGTAATTATTTATTCGTAAAAAATAATATTGAAATACAAACGTAATATCGTTATGATTAAACATGTCGTAATGTGGAGGCTAAAAGAAAATGCAGAAGGCAATAGCATGGCCATAAACAGGAAATTGATGAAGGAAAGATTGCTAGGTTTAAAACCTCTAATAACCCAAATCGATTCTCTTGAAGTTGGGATAAATACAAACCCAACTGAGGCAGCATTTGACTTAATCCTTATATCAACACATCGAAGTAGTCAGGATCTAAAGGAATATATTGAGCACCCTGCACACAAAGAGGTGGTCGGATTTGTCCAAAAAATTGTTGCCGAACGAAAAGTAGTAGATTTCGAATATTAATTGGGATTTATTCAGAAACAAATGATATCTCAAAAGGATTTCTTCAATAAACAGTTGGATGCTATGATTCAAACATTGTATAGCGAAGGGACTTTTATTGTATCGATCAGATATTATGGTTATAAGATCAATTTGTATTTGATATCAAATTTTTATATCGAAGTATTCTATAATCACAAGCTGGATAAAATAGAACGAATTGAACTGTTGAAGCGAAACAATAAGCGCATTAAGTTTTATGCGGATCAAATCAGTTTGCCTGCAAATCTGCTGGAATAGTGATGCTAGCGTAAAAGATACATTTTGCCCATCCCATTTTTAAATGCCTTATCCGCTGATGTAGATCGGTGTTTCATTTCTTCGCCGCTATTATAAATTTTAACCTTATACAGGTAAACTCCATTTGCCAGCTGATCACCATATTCATCTCTGCCATCCCAGGCATACTGAGTTTTATTATTCCCTATTTTTATTGGACCAATCTCATCTTGTGTGATTTCCCTGACAACAGTGCCATTGACCGTCATAATTTGAATAATAATTTCATCTGGAATATCATTTCCCGTTAAGGTAAATACAAATTGGGTTCTGGTAGAAAATGGATTGGGATATGGGAAAAAATTAGTGATTTGAGATTCATTGATGATTTCAAAATTTACAGCATAGGGTTTCGATCCTGAAGGGTTCCCGGAGGCATCCGATGCTTCGGCCTGTAAGGTATATATTCCATCAGCAAGGCTTTGCGGTTGGTATTCCACCCTGAAATCACTCTCGGAAGTGGCAGGAGTCCACACCACATTTGGCGATGAAAAGCTGATTCTGGAAGCAGTGCATCCTTCACATTTTTGATTTAGATATAGATTTACACCAATAGTATCTTCTTTTAAAAGTACACTTCCATCATCTTTTAACCGTAAAACGATAACCGGTGTAGGGGATACGATATCTCCATCCATAATGAACTCACCATCAACTGTTACTTCCATTATAGGATTAGTATTGTCTTCAATGACCGTCAGATAATCTGAAAAAGCGATATAATTATTATTAAAGTTTTGTTCGGCCTGGATATACGGATTTACAAAAACACTAAAATCATTTATCCCTGCTTTACCAATTGTTTCCAGGCTAATTGAAAAGTCCACCGCTTCATCAGGATTAAGTGACTTTACCATGAGTGTATCGATAAATGACTTTCTTGTATCCTGATTGAATAATCGATATTCAATTGCCAGGGAATCGATAAAAGCCAACAAAGAAATATTTTCAAAAGCAAAAAGCGCCACATGCGTTTCTCCTTCACTTTTTTCTATGCCTGAGATCTCCTGTTTGGGTTTATAACTTACTACACCCTCCGGAACACCATCATACAGTACGAACCAGTTTTGTAGCTGGGGAGGTGTAAGGTTCACTTCGTCAAAAACATTCATCTCCAATTTCAAATATGGATAATTGACGACATTTACATTTTGAAGATCAACGTTTTGGAGTTGGATGTTTTCATAAAGAAGATGCTCCGCATTTTCTAAATCTACACCTAAGATATTAAATGAATACATATCCGTAACAGGTAATTCACTGACTTCAGTTTTTTGAATAAATGAAACCCATTTGGAAGCGGGGCCGATTCGTGGACTGCGTACTTTTCCAGAGGAAGCCTGTCCGGTTATCGTTTCATCTAACATAATCTCCTGTTCATATGGGGGTTGAGGACTGGAATAGTCGGCCTTAACTATGGTTGCTGAACCAGGCGAACTCCCTTTTTTCCCAAGAATAATTACCGGTTCTCCATCGGTCAAACTCTGAATATCTGAAGCATTTATACCGATTTCTCCAAGTTTGGCAAGTGTGGAAGGCGGCCAGGTCTGGTAGGTCACTTTCCCAATAGAAAATAGAAGCACAAAATCTCCATAACCCATAGCATCAATATACTTTTCAATATTCAACTTAGTTTCTATTTCATTTTTCAACATGTTGTTAATCACTTGAGGGATTCTTCCGCAATTCGTTCTGTCCAGGATAAATGATTCCCCTAACACCAGGTAAGGGACTGTGGTTGATTTGTCAAATGCCAGCATGTTCATAGAGTTATCCGTACAAAGCCTGGTTGGAAAGATGTATTCCGTGTTATTGACTCTTAAGACTACATTTTCAAAATTGTACAAAGTATCTTCATTACCAAAGGTTCTGACAAAAATGGATGTTTCAAATTGTTCAAATTCCCAGGATCTTTC
>JAHEMV010000185.1 GCA_024643455.1 Cytophagales bacterium | reverse complement strand
TCCCATACATTTTCCGATATTCCAATATCCCTGAAATCTGTTCCTCAGATAAAATAAAAAGTGATTGAAGGACGGAGCGGTCAGCACTGTTGAGATCTAAAGGTTTGGAATAAAGAGAAATAAGACGATCATAAACATCATTGTAATCCATATCCAGCTCTTGAGCAGGTAAAAGATTCTCTATAATCCGCTCAAAATCCATATTTTCAGTAACCTCTTTTTGGGCAAAAACGCTTACGAATTTCAAGCTCAAAATAAGGATTAAGATTACTTTACTTTTCATCCTTTTTTTGATACATGAAAGAAACGGAAGCTTGATGAGTAGTACCAAGATAGGGATTGGCACCTACCGCATAGTCAATATGAAAACGATCCAAATAAACTCCCAAGCCAAAAAAAGCTGTAAATGGATCAGAGTTAATGCCTGTCCTAATAAAAAACTTTTCATGAATAGCGTATTCTATACCAGCTTTGATGATCGGTTGATAATCTACATCCTTATATAAATCAACATTTAGGCTGACAACTGAAACTGGAGTATAAGAAAAGCCAATCTTCATGATAACCGGTAGATTTGTCTTCTCTGAATTTTGCATTTTTGATAACGTGAAATTGGAAATATACGCACCAAAAGATAGTGAAGGAATTAGTTCAACGATTCCACCAAAATCTAAAAATAAAGCGTTGGTGGTGCCAAACTCATTAATCCTCATTTGAAAATAATTAGCCCTAATTCCTAGCCTAACAAATCCAATTTTATTTCCAAAAGCTGCTGAAACTAACCCTTCATTATAAAGATCATCACCAAACCGGTATACTGAGATTCCTGTCGTTCCAAATTTGAAGGGTTGCACGATGCCAACTGCAATCCGATCAAAGCCTTCTATTCCTAATAATTTATCATACCCGAAACATATTGTTCCTTTTTCCAAACCGGATATGCCTCCAACGTTATTAAACATCGCCCATTCATCAGCAAGATTGCTATTGGTATTGCCAAGCGATTTCGATCTTGCACCAAAATTCGGATCTCCTACCTGAGCAATGGAATAATAACTTTGTAGTGCAAAAAGAAAATATAGTAAAAGGAATATTACTTTCATCGAATCCAAAATTGATGCTGATTACCTCAAAAAAAATCCCACTCCTCATTAGCTTTATGAAGAAATCAATATTATGTCACCCCTGTGTGATTTTTTTCTCTTCCAATCCCAAATACGTTTTAATAATTACAATCCACTTTTTTTATCATTTCTCATAGACAAAATGCGTATTTTGAAATTCTATTTGTTTAGTAAATAATTGAACTAATATTTTTATCAATGTTGTACTGATGAATTTGAGGTTTTTAGAAAAAAAGTTTGATTATAAACTAGCCTACAAGTGGTTTGAAAAACGCAATTGGAAACCTTTCCCATTTCAAAAAGAAACCTGGGATTTATTTCTTTCAGGTCAATCTGGTTTACTAAATGCTCCTACTGGCAGTGGGAAAACATATGCGCTTTGGATTGCCTCGGTTTTAGAATTGCTGGAAAAACAAGAATTTAATAAAAACAAAACTCCAGAAGGACTAAAAATAATTTGGATCACACCGCTAAGAGCACTTGCTAAGGATATTCAAAAAGCACTCAAATTATTTTGTGAGGATCATGGAATAAAATGGCAAATTTCAATTCGTACTGGAGACACACCAACAGATGAACGAGTCAAACAATTGCGAAAAGCGCCGACTTGCCTTATTACAACACCCGAAAGTCTTCACATACTTTTCAGCCAAAAACAATCTGTTTCTTTTTTTGAAAACACTACGGCAATCATTGTTGATGAATGGCATGAACTAATGGGAACAAAAAGAGGGGTTCAAACAGAATTAGCCATTTCAAGAATAAAAAATTTAAGTAAAAATAAACTCAAAATTTGGGGCATTTCGGCAACGATCGGAAACTTAGAAGAAGCAGTAGAAGTCATGCTTGGACCAAATTATAAAGAAAAACCAATCATAATTAGGGCTCAAATACAAAAAAAGACAGCAATAGTATCCATCATTCCAGAAATAATTGATCGATTCCCATGGGCAGGTCATCTCGGCATCAAACTCCTTCCTCAAATTTTACCTATAATAGAAAAAAGTAAAACCACACTTGTATTTACGAATACCCGTTCACAGACTGAAATATGGTATCGTGAAATATTGAATAAAAAACCAGAATACGCCGGCTTAATGGCTATGCACCATGGTTCGATAGACAATCACATCCGTGCCTGGGTGGAAGATGCATTAAGTGAAGGAAAACTAAAGCTCGTTGTTTGCACATCAAGTCTAGACTTAGGAGTGGATTTTAGCCCTGTTGAAACCATCATTCAAGTCGGAGGTCCGAAAGGCATTTCCAGATTTTTACAACGTGCCGGTCGCAGTGGGCATCAACCGGGAGGTTTAAGTCAGATATATTTTGTTCCAACTCATTCCCTGGAACTTGTTGAAGGTGCAGCACTTCGGACTGCCGAGCGTTCTGGAATTCATGAAAACCGAAAGCCTATACTGAATTCGCTTGATGTGCTCGTTCAATACCTTGTCACGCTTTCGGTAGGCAATGGATTTGATGAAAAAGAAATTTGGGAGGAAGTAAAAAACACCTTTGCATATAAGGATCTGACAAAACAAGAATGGAACTGGACATTGGAATTCATTACTTCAGGAGGCAGAAGCCTTGAAAATTACTCCGAATATTCAAAAGTCAATAAAACGTCTGAAAACTTTACAGTTACGAATAAGCGCATCATTACAAGACATCGGCTTTCCATTGGTACAATTGTCGGTGATCCAGTACTTAATGTTCGATTTACTACAGGCGGTTATCTGGGTACCATAGAGGAAAGTTTCATCTCGTCGTTAAATATAGGAGACGTATTTTGGTTTAGTGGAAGAGCACTTGAATTCATTAGGTTAAAAGATTTGACTGTTTTTGTTACAAAATCAAAGAAAAAAGGTGGGAGAATCCCTTCCTGGGGTGGTGGCAGACTACCACTTTCGTCACAGTTAGCTAATTTGATTCGTCAAAAACTTGAAAATGCCAAGCATGGAATTTATGAAGAAATCGAGATGATCAAACTTAAGCCTACATTGGATTTGCAGCAAAAATGGTCAGAAATTCCTGATAATTCTTCTTTATTAATTGAAAAAACAATTTCCAAAGACGGGTGTCATATATTTGTTTTTCCATTTGAAGGTCGGGCTGTACATGAAATACTGAGTGCTTTAATCGCATTTAGAATTTCCAGAATAAAACCAATAACTTTTTCTATAGCAATGAATGATTATGGATTTGAATTGCTTTCAGACCAGGAAATTCCAATTGAAGATGCTCTTGAACTTGATCTTTTTTCATTGAAAAATATCATGGAAGACGTAGAAGAATGCATTAATAATGTCGGACTTGCAAAAATGAAATTTAGGGATATCGCTACAATATCTGGCCTCATTTTTAAAGGATATCCCGGTAAATTTGTTTCTAACAAACATTTGCAATCGTCATCAAGTTTATTGTTTGATGTATTCCATCAATATGATCCTGAAAACCTGCTTTTAAGACAAGCTAAAGAAGAAGTGATCACATTACAATTAGATTATCAGCGTCTGGTCGATGCATTGAAAAGGATAAACATGCAAAAAATAATTCTGAAAAACACACACAAATTTACCCCATTTGCATTTCCGATTATGGCCGATCGATTGCGTCAAAAAATGACGAGTGAAAATGTGTATGACAGAATATTGCGTTTGCAACAACAATTAGAAAGTCTGGACAACTAACTATTCAGTCTTTGTCCAGTAAGTGGTTCGTCCAATTAGCGAAAAGCCTATAAAACCCCGCACATTCAAACTCCCGTCTTTTTCTAGTTTGATCACACAGCTATACGTTTTGCCCTTTTTAGGATCGTAGATTTCACCATCTTCCCATTGACCATTATGAAATTCGAAATCTGTTAAAATAACTAATCCAACTTTTTTTCTTTTCTGTAGTTCAGGATCCGGGTTATGCTCATCATAAGGTGAAATTCCATCACCAGTTTTATGCCACACTATTTTACCATAAAATTTGCCATTCTCTTTATAGACTTTGATCTTAGCATCCTTTTCTTCATTAAACCAAATACCTAACAGGGCATCAGGATTTGCCTGAGCATACAGATTACCTGAAAAATAGCAACCAATAATAAAAAATGATAGTATGATAATTTTATGTCTCATCTTAGTATGATTTGTTAAAAAATAAATTCAGAAATAATTTGACTAAGGTGGCTTGGATGATGTCTTTTGTACCTAAAGAATATATAAATATATGCTGAAAGATTTTAAGTTTACACTTTTAGAACAAAATCTTTTCCTACATCCATACAAATCAATTTTCTGGCTGGAAAAAAAAATTCTTCTTATTGCTGATATCCATTTTGGGAAAGCAGCACATTTTCGCAAGTCGGGTATAGCCATCCCAGAATCAGTTCATCTTCAGGATCTTGCTCGAATAGAATATTTAAATAATACATATAAACCTGAACGAATCATTTTTTTAGGAGATTTATTTCATAGTGAACATAATGAAACGTGGAAAATCTTCAAACAATTTTGTGAATCAAAATTCAATTTTAAAACTGAGTTGGTGTTGGGCAATCATGATATATTAGATAAATCTCAATATAACTTTCTTGAGTTACATATTGAAAATCTGATTATAAAACCATTTATTTTGACGCATGTTCCACTTAAAACGCATGATCCTAATGGACTATATAATCTATGTGGGCATATACATCCTGCAATAAAACTGTCTGGTATGGCAAAGCAATCTTTGTCCTTAGAATGTTTTTATTTCAGTAAAAATCATGGCATATTGCCAGCTTTTGGAAGCTTTACAGGCAGGAGTATAACGAATAAACGCAAATCTGAAGATGAAATATTTGCAGTGACAAATAAAGAAATCGTGCCTCTATTCAGAGAATAACTAATTGTTAATGTTATTTTTATATATGGGTATTAATTTTATTATTTTACGAAGTCATATTGGTTACCTGGATTATTAATGGTGTATAAACAGAAGAGGGCAAAATGAAAGACAGTGAAGTTTTGAATAAAATTTCCAAAGGCGATGAAAGTGCCCTTGACTTCTTGTACAAAAAGTACTATCGCATGATGACCAATCTGGTCATTAAAAACAATGGTACTGAACAGGAGGCGAAGGATATTTATCAGGATGCTTTAGTTGTATTTTGGCAGAAAGCTGTAAGTGGGAATTTAATTCTTACTTCAAAGATAAGTACCTTTTTATACAGCATATGCTTGAATCTTTGGAGAAAAGAGTTAGAGCGAAAAAGCAGATTGGTGCATGATCAGAAAGATGGAGCTCATTATTCCAATTTTGAACAGGAAGAGAAAGCGAAAATTATTCACGATTGCATCAATGGAATGGGTGAAACCTGTAGAAAGATATTATCATATCATTATTTTGATGGCCTGTCCATGACAGACATCGCAGAAAAATTAGGGTATGCCAATACAGATACAGCAAAAACCAAAAAATATAAGTGCAAACAAAAATTATATCAATTAGTTAAAACAAAGTATTCAAAAAGCGACTTTTTAGATTAGTAAGCTATGAATAGAAACCTTAATAATGGGGAGTTTGTCAGCAGATATCTCGACAATGAATTGTCTGAGATTGACAAATTAGATTTTGAGAACAAACTTCTTCGCGACACCGATTTAAGAGAAGAATACAATTTCCAAAAGGATCTTGTAAACGGTATTAAGGAGGTTCGCAGAATGGAACTGAAAAGCCGCTTGAGCAATATTCCTATTGAAATTCCTATTTACCAAACAATCGGATTTAAAACAATTGCTGCAGTTACGATTTCTGCTGGTATTGGAATTGGAGCTTACTTTACGTTAGCTGACAAAAACGAAGCCTCTTTAACTAAAATTGATCTCAAACAAAATAACAGTGAATTAGTAGAAGAATATGCTATACCAGAAATACCAGAAGCTATTCAGCCAATAATTGAGAAAAAAACCAAGGACGAGAAAACTCAGGTTACCAAGAAGAAAAAAACGGATGATGCAACACTTGCAAAGCATACTGAAGCATCAGAACCAAAAGTCATTCAGCCAAATGTCATTCAACCTGATGTTGTGAAACCTTTAGATAATGAAGATTTTGAATCAAATGAAATTGGTAATGAAAATCAGGTTAATAATCTGGAAAATATAAAGGAAAATGTTGAGAGCAATGTAGCAGTGTCTACAATTAAGGACAAGAAAAATAAATTCCATTATAAATTCTTTGAAAACAAACTTTACTTACTAGGGAATTTCAATGATATGCCCTATGAAATCATAGAGTTAAATTCTACCAAAGGAAAATCATATTTCCTTTACTACGATCAAAACTACTATCAATTAAACAAGGAGCAATTAAAACCAACACCTCTTGTGAAAATTGAAAATGATAGTTTGGTAAATGAGTTAAAAATCATTCAAATGAATCAAAACAATTAGCAAAAGAAATATAAAATGAAAAAAGCCCCGAAATCGGGGCTTTTTTTTAATATATTTTAGAGATACGATTTTTAATTTCTGTGAATTGCATAAAACTACCAGAAAACATGTATTGATATAAAATACAATGAATCTAAAAGCTTTTCTTTTTTATTATTAGTTTTGCGAAACTGAATACTAAGAATAATTCCTTTGAAATACAAAAAGAAAAAAAAGTTAGGTAGTTTCCCTTATGTAAGTGTCGTATTCAGCATTACACTGGCACTTTTTGTTATAGGTCTCTTTGGAACTCTCATATTACACTCCAATAAACTGAAAGATGCAATTCGAGAAAACATCACGATTCAAATTTACCTTGATAAGTTCGTCAATGAGAATGACAAAATCAGGATAAACAAACTTCTCAACCAAAAAAAATATGTATCAAGAGTTGGTGAAAATGCATTAGTAGAATTCATATCAAAAGAAGATGCTGCAAAAATGTTTATCGAAAGTTCTGGTGAAGATTTTATTGCTTTTTTGGGTGAAAATCCACTTAGAGATGCTTTTACTATAAAAATAGATCCGGCCTACCAACAATTAGATAGTTTACAAAATATCCAATCGGAATTGAGTAAAGTCGAATCTGTATTTGAAGTAGTGTATGTTCAAAACCTCGTGCAATCCATTAATAAGAACATTACAAAAATTAGCCTTGTATTAATAGGTTTCACCATAATATTATTAGTTACAATTGTGGTTTTAATCAATAACACTATAAAACTTGCCTTATTCTCCCAGCGCTTTCTAATAAGAAGTATGCAATTGGTAGGAGCAAAATCCGGATTTATCATTGCTCCATTTGTAAAGAAAGCAGGTTTACATGGATTAATTGCAGGTCTAATCGCCTCTTCATTGTTATTTGCCTTATTGACTTATGCAAACCAGGTGATAGAGGAATTGAAGCAACTTCAATCTGTCAATGAACTATTAATGCTTTTTGGTTTTATTTTATGTTTAGGGATGGTTATCGGAATGATAAGCACATACAATGCTGTAAAAAAATACCTCAAAATGTCATTAGACGAATTATATTAAATTATGAGTAACAAAGAAAAGTTAGCTTTTAAAAAAATAAACTACATTTTAATGTTGGTTGGAATCGGAGTACTTACGGTCGGTTTTTTTATCATGACGCTGGATAAAGAAGATTACGGATTTGGTTTCCTTGGCATTACTTTAGGTCCTATTGTGGTGATGGCTGGTTTTATCCTCGAATTTTTTGCCATTTTCTACAAAGAAAAAAAGTAATTTATGAATGTAATTGAGGCTATAATTCTTGGAATCGTCCAGGGATTAACAGAATTTCTTCCAGTAAGTAGTTCAGGACATATTGAACTTGGAAAAGCAATTTTAAACATCCACAGTGCAGATAATTTACTATTTTCTATTGTCGTTCATGGAGCCACAGCACTTTCCACGATAATTGTTTTTAGAAAAGAGATTATTGACATATTCAAAGGATTGTTGCAATTCAAAAATAATGATTCATTTAACTATGCTATGAAAATCGTTATTTCAATGATCCCTGTTGGAATAATTGGTGTTCTTTTTGAAGAAAAAATAGAGACATTATTTACAGGTAATGTAATCTTCGTCGGATCCATGCTGATTTTTACTGGATTATTACTGACATTAACTTTTTATAGTAAAAATACCACCAAAGAAATAACATATGGCAAAGCCATTATAATAGGTTTAGCTCAGGCAGTAGCAATAATTCCTGGCATATCACGATCCGGATCAACAATTTCTACGGCTTTAATTCTTGGCATTGATAAAGAAAAAGCAACGAAATTTTCATTTATTATGGTTTTGCTCCCAATTATTGGTGCAATGTTACTAAAGATAAAGGACCATATTGAAGCCCCGCATATTTCAAGTGGCATAGGCACTTCAGTTTTGATTATCGGATTCATCGCAGCCTTCATATCAGGTTTAATTGCTTGCACCTGGATGATCAAAATTGTAAAAAAAGGGAAACTCATTTATTTTGCTTACTACTGTTTTGTTGTCGGACTCATTTCTATAATTGTTGGTCTGATATGAACAAAAAAAATATATCAGATGAAGGAAGTGTTATTTTAATCGACAAAGAACTGAGATGGACATCCTTTGATGTGATAAAAAAAATAAGGAATCTGATCAGAATAAAAAAAGTTGGACATGCCGGCACTTTAGATCCACTTGCCACAGGACTACTGATCGTGTGTGCAGGGAAAATGACAAAGCAGATCAATCAGTTTATGGATCTGGAAAAGGAATATACTGGGACCATGGTTTTGGGCAAAACAACTCCTTCAGTTGATTTGGAAACTGAAATTGATCAGGAACTTTCAATTGATCATATTACGAATGAAATGATTCAAATTACTGCGAATAAATTTATTGGTAATCTCATGCAAACTCCTCCTATTTATTCTGCTATAAAAAAAGATGGAGAACCACTTTATAAAAAAGCAAGAAAAGGAGAAGATGTAAAAATAGAACCCAGGTCAGTAGAATC